>JAPUHH010000014.1 GCA_027297825.1 Gammaproteobacteria bacterium | reverse complement strand
GCTTACCGAAACTGTCAAAGTTTGGCAGAAATATGGCCCGCGATATTTTCCATTACCTCATCCATCTCCAAGAAATACCGGCTGGTTGAAGAATAATAGTTGGTTTGAATCTAAAACTATTCCGCAATTACGTAATAAAGTACGCTTAGCATTACGCAAATAGAAATGCGCCTATTTATATGTTCAGGGGTTTTTTATGCCAGAAGAAAACACACGAATTGAGCATTCCCAAATTCTTAGTTCTAGGGCTGAAGATTATGAAAATCTAAAAGACATTACTACCTTAGTGTATGTCTTACAGGCAGTAGCTTTGCCGATTATCGTGACCGCATTAGTAGGTATATTTATTAATACTGTGAAACGCAGTGATGTTGCAGGGTCAATCCTAGAAAGTCACTTTCGTTGGCAAATTCGAACTTTTTGGTTTTCTTTGCCTTGGTTTTGTATTGCTACGCTTCTAATTTTAATTCCCTTTGTCGGAATCTTATTTGGCGGCCCTATATTAGGGATAGTGTATATCTGGTGGATCTATCGCTTTGTGAAGGGATGGCTGACTTTGAACAAAGGCAAAGCCATGTATACGCCGGATTGAAACTACCACTCAGCTGGGAAGAAAATTAATTTATCAATCAATTTAATAAGTTACTCTATTAATTAGAATATATCTATATATGAATATTATAAATTACTAATATAAATATATACTAGTCTTTAATTACTTATTAACCAGTTTTGAGGATGACCTGATGAGCACACTTTTTGCGAGTATTGATGACACCGTAACCTCACTTTGGCTAGAGACTACAATGTTTTTTGTAGCAATAGGCTTAGTGTTTGCGATGAGTCTCCAAATATTTTAGACAAGTTCCAATTACCCAGAACTGATTTAATCATGCTGAAATAACACGCGTAATCAAGCAAAGCCGATGGCGAATTAGTATTTGCCATCGGCTTTTTTATGTAGTTAATTTTCTATAGATATCCGATACTCTAACAGGTAATTCGCGCACATCCTCCACCATCACATAGTTCGAACATCCATACATGCGTGGTAGTTAGTCGCTTGCTTGGTCATCAATTGTAATGCAAAAAGGGTGAATACCTAGCTGGCGTGTTTCAAATAGCGCCTGACGAGTATCTTCAATGCCATATTCGCCACGATAACTCATGAGGATTTTCAGCGGTTCTAGCCTTTTTATTTTCAAACAGACCTTGTGCCGCTGCGGTAAGATCATGCACGAGTTGAATAGACTCTTGAGTTGAATGAATTTGAAAAGACATGCTTTATTATCTATAAAAAATGATTGATTGTGCAGGATAATTTTCTATTATGGTTCTTGCTGTGAAAATCAATTTTCTAGCATAATCCACAAAGTTTAAAACCATGTCAGCCAACGAAAAAATTGAAAAACATAAATTAGTGCAATTTAAATATCGCATACGCGATGATCAAACAGTACTGGAACAAGTGGATATACCCGTAGGTTATGTGCACAGCACTGAGAACGGCATGTTTGAGAAAGTTGAAAATGCGCTAGCAGGACATGGCGAAGGCGATACCATAGAGGTGAAGCTAAGCCCAGCAGAAGGTTTTGGTGATTACTACCAAGAAATGGTATACGTTGATGATATCAATAATGTCCCAGAAGAATATCGCACTATCGATGCAGAAGTAGACTTTCAAAGTGATCGTGGTGAAACAAAAAAATTCCGCGTCACAAAAATAGAAAATGGAAAGTTAACTTTAGATGGCAATCACCCACTAGCAGGCAAAGAGTTAATTTTTACCATCGATATTGTCAGCATACGAGATGCCACCAAAGAAGAAATAGAAGAAGGCCGGCTGCCGGGCGAATTATTAACACATTAAAATGCCGTGAGCTTTTATGAAAAACATTGCTTACCTCATATTTTACATTTAGCTTGTAGCGTTAAAGACATTCAAAAGCAGCGTGAAAAAATAGTGCCACTGGCGCAAGGCCGAGTGTTAGAAATTGGCATGGGTTCCGGTTTAAATATTCCTTTTTATAACACCGAACATATAGAATTGGTCTGGGGGCTAGAGCCTTCAGAAGGCATGCGTAAGAAGGCGCAAAAAAATCTTAAACGTGCACCGTTTGAAATACGTTGGTTGGACTTACCCGGTGAAGAAATTCCGCTTGATGACAACAGTGTCGATACCATCGTACTCACTTATACTCTTTGCACTATTCAAGATTGGCAAAAAGCTTTGCAACAGATGCGACGCGTACTTAAGCCCGGCGCCAATCTACTTTTCTGTGAGCATGGCGAAGCGCCGGATGAGAATGTGCGCAAGTGGCAAAAGAAGATCAATCCAATCTGGGGGAGGATTGCAGGCGGTTGTCATCTTAACCGTCCGATTCCGCGCTATCTAAAGGAAGGTGGTTTTAAGATTGAAACGATGGAATCTGAGTATATTCCGGGCCCCAAGATTGCAGCATTTAATTACAGGGGCATTGCCAAACAAGCTTAATTTTTTACCGAGGGAGCATTAAAGTCTTGGGAAAAGAAACTAAACTTTGGGTATTTAATATTGCGATGCTGATATTTTTTATATTTGTAGTATCTGTTCCTGTCAAAGGTGGAGATACAGTATTTAAAATTTGTATGGATAAAATAATGGGCGTGATAGCGATGGAAGATCGTTCGGAGTAAATGATAGTAATCACCACTTACGACCCAAAGCGGATATTCAATAATACTTATTTGTTATTTCGGAAGTGAACTAGGTTTTAATTCGTTTTGTACTTTTCTATGACATGATAGTCATGCAAGATGAGTTTTACATTTAAGAAACTGTGAATAAGAAAACAAAAATATCACTAGTGTTGGGCAGCGGTGCTGCGCGAGGTTTGGCGCATATTGGCGTTATACGCTGTTTAGAAGATCGTGGTTTTGAAATTCAATATATCTCCGGCTCATCGATGGGGGCCTTAATAGGGGGAATTTATGCTGCAGGTGAGCTGGGTGCTTACGTAGAGTGGGTTAGCGCATTAAAACGAAGAAACATCATCCGCTTGCTCGATCTGTCATTTAGCAGAAAGTCTATATTTAAAGGCGAAAAAATTATAGAAGTTCTGAATGGAATGATAGGAGATCGCAATATCGAAAATTTGTCTATTGGATTTACTGCTGTTGCAACAGATATAAATGAACAAAAGGAAATATGGCTTACCCAAGGATCTTTGTTTGAAGCCATTCGAGCATCTATCGCTGTGCCCACAATATTTTCACCCGTCAAATTATCAGGTCGAGTGCTCATAGATGGAGGAATTATTAATCCGGTTCCAATAGCGCCAACCTTAAATGATGACACAGAGTTAACGATTGCCGTTGTGTTAAATGGGCCGCCTGAAGTATTTAAAGATGATCAAGAGGAGGAACTAAATAATGATGGTGAAAAAGAAGCTACTAATAAGTACCAACTAAGAATTGAAAAGTTTATCGAAGGGTTATTACCCAAGGGTGGAGCAGATAAAAATAAGGAAGATTTGGGTATCTTTAACCTTGTAACGCAATCTATGGATACTATGCAATCCTCAATTGCGCGCTTCCAACTTGCAGCCTATCGTCCGGATATAGTTATTGAGATTCCACGTAATATTTGCAGTTGGTTTGATTTTGATCGAGCACAGGACTTAATTGAGTTTGGGTATATACGAACAGAAGAAGCATTAATTCGCTATAACGAAATGTTAGAACGAAGAAAATAAATATTAAATATTTGCTATCGGGCCAAAGTCGGTATTTAGAGAATTAGAATACGGAAGAACTTAATTCGTTTATGGCCGTTAACATTTCGGCATCATCCGTAAGCGCTTGCGAGATACAACTTTTGCACGCGGTGATTGGGTTGATACCGGTTTCGATCAGTTTGGCAGCATGAACGAGTAAGCGAGTGCTGGCACCTTCATCCAAACCGCTGCCTTTTAGATTTCGCGTCATATGGGCAAACTTTACCAATTGTTTTGCTGTATTGGCATCTACACCGGTTTCTTTTTCCACGATTTTTTGTTCAATCGATGCATCGGGGTAACTAAACTCAAGTGCTACAAAGCGTTGTCGGGTGCTTTGTTTTAAATCTTTAAGCACACTTTGATAACCGGGATTGTAGGAGATGGCCATGCAAAATTCGGGCGGTGCTTCTAACAGTTCACCTAATTTTTCCATTGGCAGTACACGGCGGTCATCACATAAAGGGTGAATGACGACGGTGGTGTCTTTTCTGGCTTCTACAATTTCGTCTAGGTAGCATATGCTACCCGCGCGCACGGAGCGCGCAAGTGGCCCATCGACCCATACGGTTTCACCGCCTGTGATCAAGTAGCGGCCGACCAAATCGGATGCGGTTAAGTCATCATGACAAGAGACGGTAATCAGCGGGCGTTTTAAGCGCCAGCTCATGTATTCCATAAAGCGGGTTTTGCCACAACCGGTTGGGCCTTTAAGAAGGATCGGCAGCTGATTTTTATATGCGGCCTCATAAACGTCTATCTCTTCGCCGACCGGCTCGTAATAGGGTTCAGTTTCGACGAAGTATTCTTCGGGTTTAAAGGATTTTGCTTCCATTTTATTTAGGCTGTGGTTCAGGTAAGAGTCAACTGACCCTACCGGTTATCAAAAGTCTGCGCAAGCATCGGTTGAGGCCAGTGTCAGCTCCGTTTTTTATGTTAAGGACAAGCATTTAGTAATTCTATTCAGACATTGGAAAATTCAATCCCAAGACACCTGTACTTGCTAGCGAAGTGGTGTAATTCAAGGTATCGTGAACTCACAAAATATAAAAGCTATAGCTCAAGCAGCAGCCGGTGGAGAATTACGATAAAAAAGTATCTTGTTGCGGCGGCGCTCTCTCGCGTTCTCCGAGCCTGAGAAAAGTCAGGCATTAATTAAGGATATTATCGAGTCAGCCTATGATGGCGGAGCAGACATGATTGTCACGCCATGTCCGGTGTGCCTAATGAATGTTGAAGTTTATCAAGATCAAATCAATGCAACCTACGGTACTAACTTTCACATTCCAGTGACCTACTACAGTACTTTAATGAGCGTGGCCTATGGTCGCAGTGGTAAAGATGCGGGTTTAGATGGTCAGGTGATTCGCGCCAAACAACTAGAAGAGATCGCTGCTAAATAAATAACTGTTCCACAGCTAGCCAGAAAATTCTTTCCTCTCGACATTGCTGTCCTATCCACTGATTAAAAACGGGTTGGCAGCCCTATAGGTTTAACGTTATAGTTGATAATTCAACGACTTCCAATTGGAAGTTAGTAATTATCTATCACGAAATGCAACAAGCTTTGCCAATTGAAGACAACGGATTAAAGGAAACTGCCCATCCCTTAGCAGGGACTAGCATGTCAGGGTCCGACATCATCGTTCAAGTTCTTGCCCAAGAAGGCACTGATGTAATCTTTGGTTACAGTGGCGGTGCGATTTTACCTACTTATGATGCGGTGTTTCGCTTCAATGCGGAAACCAATGAATCCATGCCGTTAATAGTGCCTGCCAATGAACAAGGTGCTTGTTTTATGGCATCCGGTTTTGCGCGTGCCAGTGGCAAGGTGGGTGTAGTGATGGTGACTTCAGGCCCGGGCGCAACCAATACCGTGACCCCGGTGCGTGATTGCATGGCAGATTCCATTCCAATTGTCGTAATCAGTGGACAGGTACCAACTCCCTCGATTGGTAGTGATGGCTTTCAAGAGGCACCCATAGCAAATATCATGGGAGCGGTCGCCAAACATATATTCTTGGTGACTGATGCAGAAAAATTAGAAGCCACGCTACGTACCGCATTTGAAATTGCTCGTACCGGGCGACCTGGACCCGTCGTCGTTGATATTCCGAAAGACGTGCAAAACTGGGAAGGTGTATTTCAAGGCAGAGGCCAGTTGCTTATTCGTGGTTATCGCGAGCGCATTCAAGAAATTGCTGAAAAAGTTTTATCCGATGAGGACTGTAAGTCCTTTTTTGATGCCTTTGAGCAATCCGAGCGCCCGATGATTTATGCAGGGGGTGGAGTGATTAAAGCCAATGCTTATGCTGAAGTTCGCGCCTTTGCAGACGAATTTAAAATCCCAGTCGTGACGACGTTGATGGGTATAGGTGCATGCGACACCATGCAACCGCGTTCACTACATATGCTGGGTATGCATGGCACGGCTTATGCTAACTATGCGGTGGATGATTGTGATTTTTTAATTGCGTTAGGCGCACGTTTCGATGATCGTGTCGCGGCAGTGCCGGCTAATTTTGCGCCACAAGCAAAATTTATTGCGCATTTCGATATAGATCCATCAGAAATACATAAAGTAAAAACGGTAGATTGGCATTATATTGGTTTATTGCCGCAGGCATTGAATAAGCTATTAGATTTTGGCGTTAAGCAGCGTAAGTTTTCCAAAGACTATACGCCTTGGCATGAGCATATCGCAGAGTTAAAGAGTACCTATGCGATGAATTACGATAAAGAAAGCAGCCAAATTCAGCCCTACGCTGTAATTGAAGAAATTAATAAGATTACTAAAGGTAGAGCTGTAATTAGTACCGGTGTTGGCCAGCATCAGATGTGGGCAGCGCAATACTTTGATTTTAAATTGCCACGGCTTTGGCTAACCTCTGGCAGTATGGGAACCATGGGTTTTGGTTTACCTGCTGCAATAGGCGCACAATTTGCCAAACCTAACTTAGTCGTGGTGGATATCGATGGCGATGCCAGCATTCGTATGAATTTAGGCGAACTTGAAACGGTCACGACCTATAAGTTGCCAATAAAAGTAGTCGTGCTGAATAACCTAGGTGATGGCATGATAAAGCAATGGCAAAAGTTGTTCTTTAAAGGAAGATTATCTGCAAGTGATAAGTCCTTACATAAAAAAGATTTTATAAAAGCCGCCGAAGCAGATGGCTATGAATATGCTGTGCGCTTAGAAGATAAAGAACAAATTACAAAAGTGGTAAAAGAATTTATGGCTTTTGATGGCCCGGCCTTTTTAGAAGTGATGATTGATCCTGATGCAGGGGTTTATCCAATGGTAGGGCCTGGTATGAGTTACGAGCAAATGATCACGGGAGATTATATCCCAACGCGCAATGCTAATGAGATAGATACGCAAACGGAAGTTGATTCCTCGGAGATGTTTTAATTACCTTATAAAACATCTTTGCATTGAGAAGAGTTTTCTACGTATAAACTCATACATATCAAATTACACATTTCTTCTTAGTTAAATATTAATTCTAACTAAACAGAATTAGGCGTTCTGAAAAACCGCATCTTATAAGTGGTTTCCAAACATCAAAATCGCATTATTATTTTGAAATAAGTTAGTTTCGAATTGAGCATGCTTTAATGAGGTATAATTTTTCGGACTAGCATATATCAGATTGGTAATAACATGCCTATGAAACCTACCGTTCGCATCTTCATCATTTGTCTCACCTCATTTGTTTTACTGATTGGTGCCGCTATCGGAATCGGCATTTATAAACCAAAGTCATATGAAGGACTATATAATTGGCTGTTATATGAAAATACGGGTTATCGTTTTACAATAGAAGAAATTTCTATTCAATTTTTACCTACAAGAGTATTTGTTAAAGGTCTTGAATTAAAAAATCCGGAGTGGGGATCAAACCCATATTTACTACGCTTAGGGAGTGCTGAAGTAAAAATTGAGCTTAGTAAATTTATAAGTAACCAGCTTCCATATTGGAGTGCGGTTTTAAATGACTCCGTTGTTTATGTAGCAGAAGATGAACTGGGAAATTTAAACTGGGAAACATCGGTCTTAGATAACCAAGAGACAAAAATCCAAGAATCTTTAAATCTTGAAAGTATCTTTAGTTTTTCAGAAATTAGCATTGAAAAATTAAATGTTAAATATGTTAAAACTGAATCAGTCAAAGAAATTGAATTCTCGTCACTATCATTGCAACGAACAGATGAGCGTACTGTGCAGTTACAAGGTTTGGCTATATATGAGATGGAGCGAATTGACATCGAAGGTGAGGTTGGTATTGATGATAAAGAACTGTCAGGACAAACTTTGCAATTCAAATTGCAGGCCACTGGTCTTGATGTTGACTTGCAAGCTTATGGGCAAATTAACCCACAAAATACAGACGGTGCAAGTGCTTATCTAACTGCAAAATCACATAATTTAGATAAATTTGAAAGATACTTAAAAAGGAATATACCAGATGTTGAGCCAGTTGATATTTCAGTTGAGCTGACTTCATCAAAAGGAACGTATGAAGCATCAAAAATTCAACTACAGCTTGGAGAGAACATTATTTATGGAGATATATTGTTCAACACAAAAGACAATTCTATTCGCGCAAACCTCACTGCAGACAGGCTCGATTTTACACCGTATATGACAGTGGTTGATGAACTAACGAAGGATGAGAATCACACAACATTTAAAGGTAATAGTGAAATAAAAATCAGCAGTGGTGAAGATACTGTGGAAGAACCTGAGCTGAATTGGACTTGGATGAAATCATTTAATCCTGTGGTAAATTTAAAAGTTGGGAAAATTATTGCTAATCAACATTCGATTCATGACTTAAGTTTGGCAGCCAGCCTTGAAGACGAAACGATCAACATACATAGCTTAAAAGGTCGTTATGAGCAAACAAGCCAAGAAAATCATGAGCATACGATTAAAACCGATGTTGTAGAAATTACGGGAACGATGCAGCCTTTGGAAAATCGAACTCAAGGCAAGGATATTCTAATTTCGCTTTTAATTTCGGAAGGTGATTCCAAAATGGTATTAAATGGCAATGTCAATCTTAATGGAGTAGAAGGAACAGCATTGAAAATAGATGCAAAGGCCACATCTCTTGATTCTTTGGCACAATATCTTCAACAAGATTTTTCACCCTTTTTGCCTGCGAGCGTAAGTGCAAATATTGAGTCATTTTATAGTGGGATAAAGGTAACAGAATTAGTAGCGCGTTCCAAAAAAAGTGATCTATCTGGAGATATGAACATTGATTGGTCGAATGAAATTGTAAATATAAATGGGAATTTTTCTTCACAATTGCTTGATTTATCCCCCTTGCATCAATTGGGGAAGGGTAGTGATCAAACTTCAATTCAACAAGAAGATGTTATTGTAGAAGACAAAATATTTAGTGATGAAGAAATTGATTGGGCTTGGCTAAGTTGGTATGACATAAATCTAGATGTAGAAGTTAATAAGTTAGTTGTGCCGACGGTTTTATCAGGAATATTTGGGGAACAGGCACCGGATAATATATTTCATAATGTTATTACCAAGTTCAAGTTAAATGGTGGGGAACTTAATATAGATCCCATTCAAGCACATTTGGCTGGCGGTAATATCAATGGCACAATTTTGCTTAAAAAAATCGAAGATGAAGCGAATTTAGACATGAAATTTGATGCTCTTAATATAAGCATGGAAGCGTTAGGTGCTACGGGAGATAATCTAGTCAACGGAGGGATTACTGATATTGTTGTCGATTTTTCAGGCCAGGGGAAATCAGCACACCAGATCGTAGCATCGTTGAATGGTGAATTTGTGTTAGAAATACAAGAAGCAACTGTAGATAACAATGTATTTGAACTAATTGGCACTGATTTATTTCTAGAGTTGGTAAATACATTAAGCCCATTTGTAAAAAAATCAAAGACTACCGAAATCGAATGCTTGGCGTTAAAATTTACAGCTGAGGATGGTGTGTTAAGCAGTCGTAAACAAATGGCAGTTGAAACTTCAAGGATGAAGATCGTCGGCAGTGGAAAAATTGATATGCATACGGAAAATATTGCAATTGGATTTACACCAATTGCAAAAAAAGGAATCGGTGTAAACATTGGAAATGTTGTGAAATTTGTTTATCTGGGTGGGACTTTGGGTAATCCAAAAATAGAGAATAACCCGCTGGGTATTGTGGAAAGTGGCGCAACAGTAGCTTCTGCTATAGCGACTGGTGGTTTATCATTAATTGCAGAAAGTCTTTTTCAGCGTGTTATACATGCTGGTTCTTTATGTAATAAAGCATTAGAAGATCCGGAAGCGGATCTTGAAGAAAAATAGCCGAGCAATATTATTCATGTTTCAGATCAACCAGAAGATTCAGAGGCGGCAACTCAATAGGAGGTAATTATTTTACAAAACAATAATGAACTCAAATATTATATTTTATAATAGTAAAATTGAATATCAGCATACAATCATCTAAAAGTTTTATCGCAGAGTTTATTGGTACATTTTGGTTAGTCCTAGGTGGCTGCGGCAGCGCAGTTCTTGCTGCAACTTTTGTATCCAATGGTGCAATGATAGGAGATGGTACGAATTTCCCGCTTGGTATTGGTTTTGTTGGCGTCGCCTTGGCGTTTGGCTTGACGGTGATAACCATGGCCTATGCGATTGGGCATATATCGGGATGCCATTTGAACCCCGCGGTATCAATCGGCTTAGTTGCAGGGAGCCGCTTTCCAGCAAGTCAGTTAATCCCATATATTATTGCGCAGGTATTAGGCGCAATTGTTGCAGCTGGAGTTCTCTACCTGATTGCAAGTGGTAAGGCAGGCTACGATGGTGGACTTGCATCGAATGGTTTTGCGGCACACTCGCCGGGGGGTTATTCAATGACTGCGGCTTTAGTTTGTGAAATTGTGATGACCTTTATTTTCTTAATGATCATCTTGGGTGCAACGGATAAGCGCGCTCCTGCAGGATTTGCGCCGATCGCGATAGGTTTAGCACTTACACTTATTCATTTAATCTCAATACCTGTAACCAATACTTCTGTTAATCCTGCTCGAAGCACAGGCCCTGCTATATTTGAAGGCGGTATCGCATTGTCGCAGGTTTGGTTGTTTTGGGCTGCACCTATTATAGGCGCAATCCTAGCAGGCTTGGCCTATAAAATGATTTTTGAAGATGATAATAATTAAATCTGAATCGTTATAGCGTGTGATTTGACAATTTGTTTTTAATAACTAGATTGATAAATATGTGTAGCATAATTTCTACACATATTTATTATATTTCCCAATATTTAACTTAAGACGGCATAATAATATTCAATGCGGACTGAATTAGCTTGTATTCTTCCTTTTATAATGTTCTCTGATGTCATCAGCTTTCGCTCTGCAAGGATAAGTTATGAATAAATGTTGTAGTGCTTTTGTAATTGTAGCTTTATTAAGCGCATGTTTAAATACTGAAGATCAAGCTTCTAACCAAAATAATACAGTCAGAGAAAAGTCAGCAGAGTCTAAGGAAAAGATTGCCCAACGACAGCAGCTGGCATTTGAAAATGCATCAGCAGCACCAAAATTATTTAGAAAAGGACTGAAAGAAAATTGCCCTCATTTTCACCCAATTATTTTGACTACCGCAGAAACGATACAACTTGGTACCCGTGTATTTAATGCAGGTGGAATTAGTCTTACCAATCGTATTTATGAAGGCACTGTCTATAAAATATTATTTACATTGAAGGATGACTGCATGGAATTGAGTGATGTCTTGCAAGCGGGAATTGCAAAAGCAGACAGTGAGGAAAGCTATCATGATAAAGCATGGGCTTTGCGTAACTCACTGGATTTAATTATGGGTGGTCCGCCTTTGAAACCGCCTGGTGGTTGAGTTATTTATATATCAGTTGAACGGTTTAAATGCGCTGTAATGCTTATCTTTAGCCGGACTAATTATTATGAGCGTGCTTTCTATCTAACTGTATTTAATGGGGATATTTATATGGATGTAATTAATGCTGAGAAGGGGCTATAAATAAACTACTTTGATACTTTCTTGCGTGGTTAATGCGAATTCAAGATGCTTGAATAACTGCCAATGTTAACAATTATTGAGTCAACTTCAGCTGATATTGGTATTTGGTATGTTTGTAGAACTGTTTTTTTGCGGCGAATGAGCCTAAAATTATAACTATGCAAAAATGTTATTCAAATAAAGCAGCGATGAATATTCGCTTAGTATTGATAATAATTACCTTATTCTTATCTATGGGAGTCAACGCAGGCGGGTATGCTGATGGGAAAGGGAAAAGTTTTGCACAAGAGTATGCATATTTGGGAATACTGTTAGAAAAAGTACATGATCAACAATCTGCTGTAAAGTATAAATCTAAAATAGCAATTGAATTAGACAAGCTCAAGCTATCGCAACCAAGTGGCGGGGATCAGTTTGCTTCATTGTCAGAAGATGAAAAGAAAATATTCATAAAAAAATTTCAGAATAATCATTTTCACTGTGGTGAAGTTACAAAGGTAATGGATGAGCGGAATAGACTGCTGCTTAATCCAGCAACAAGAGAAGTGCTTGGTGCACTTCTAGTTATATTGCCATGATGATACTAGTATCTTCTATTTAGCTGTTGTACTGACCATTCCAGGTAGCCATTGCCTCTGCAGGAATTTCTTCATTTTCGTTATGTGAGGTTCCCCATTCTTTAAATAGTTTTATTAACCCTTGCATTTGCGAGTATCTCGTCATCCATGCTTTTTAAGCTTGGATTAGATAAGTCCAGGTCTAATAGAATACTTCGCACATTAGCATCAGCTAAATTCTGAATGAGTCCCGATACTTCACCCTGTTAATTTCTTCTGGCTTATCTTCAATTATAATGAGCTGGTCATTGTGATTCTGGTTGGATGTATTGTTAAATAAACCTGCAATATCGTATTCAGTTTTGGAGAGTAAATTTACTGAATTCGCAATCACTATAAATATAGCAGCCACGAGTATAGGTAGCAGATATGCCCACCTGTTATTGCGTAGCTTATTTATTAATGTTTTTAATTCAATTTAAAATGGCAGCAATGTGTAACAAAAATACTTCATTAGTTAGATATATAGTAGTTCATTATTGATTTATAGAATCCTTAAAAAGTATCATTAAGCAAATTAAGGAGATAGGCTGTAGAGAAATGCAGCTTTTATTGCGATGTTTAAGTAGAGGATTTATATCTGTCTAGCTTTACACAAGAATTAACCACTATTTTTGTTATATATAATGGGATAAGCCAAGTTAATACATTTACTTGTAAGAATATTATTCTGTTTAAGTAAATTGATTAAAGTACACTGGAAAATATAAATAATTCTTCTCCTTAACATGAATAAGTATCGAATATTGTGCCGAATTTCGGTGCTGTTGGTATTGTTGATGTCATTAACTTCATGCGTGGTTTTGCTTTTAAATGGCCATCTCAGTCACGGTTACTATGTCTCTCCTAGCGAATCATTCAAATGTAAATTACCCGGTGGAGCATTTAGTAGGCAGTTAAAAATCACTGATCGTAGTAATGCTATCGGTGAAACTGTTACATTTAAATTAGAGCCAGGCTTATTATGGCGAATTGACCACTTGCATTTAGTTCACCATGAGCTGGCAAATTTTGACAGTTTAACGAATAGAAGAGAGCAGTTAGAAGTCGTCAAATTTAACTACTTCAAAAACCATCTACTGTCTAATCTGGAAATTGCAGAAATAAAGTCAGAACAATACAAGCAAATAAATGAGGTAGAAGTTTTAATAGTGTATGCATATTTGCAATGGGACAATGCAGAAGATAATCGAGAATTATTATTCTCAATTGATGGGGATTATTTAAATGTGCTCCATTACGCGCAGAACATCTCAGAAAACTTGCAAACAATCACATCTGGAGTGACTGGCCTATATAAAAGCTGTCAATTTTAGATTAATTATAGCTTAAGAATATTTAATATTTGTAGCATTAAAACCATTTGTGGCTATGGAAATGTTGATTAAATCCATTTTCAGATGAACTTAATTCAAGCTTCAGTATTATTATTTTTTTAATAAAGGGTCCATTTGGTAATTTGCTAATCTTTAATTCCAACTTAAGTAATCAATCCAAGAGCGTGTAAGAATTATAAGTAGAGAGCTTATATTTGCTTATATATTGCTACTCATATTTTGCTGCTTGGAAACTATGTACAGTCTTAATTAAACCTTAGAGTATCCACACTTTATGTTGCAGGCGGGATCATTCTTTCATTGGTTGCTTTAGGCATGGTATTTCCTGCCATCTGTATGAAAATTGTGGATAGGGGTGAAGATCCATTTATTGCGCCATTAGCGATGCCGCTAGTGACTGGGTCCGCAGCTATCGCGATAGCTCTAATCTTGGGTAGTAGTCAAACTACCAATACGTTCACCTGGGTGCTTGCTCTTTCAACATCAGGGTGTTTGGCGGCACTTATTCTAATTCTCTTACCCTGGTTTATTAAGGTTTTTAGCATAAATGGAGTGCGCGCATTAGAATGGCTATTATCTTGATCATGCTTGCGGTACAAATGTTTTTAGATGGAGTTGGGCTTAGAAATTGCTCAAGGAATGAGCCATCAGAGCAAGTCGAAATTAGTGGTTTAAACCATAAAATTTGGGTTAAATTAAAACCTTCGTGGTAAAAATTCCAATAGTTATAACTTTCCAAGCTATAAATTTCACTTATCGAGAAATGTGTACCTTAGCCGATATGATTAACGTATAAAGCTATATAAAAAACATAATGTTATGGAATCAGAAATTAAACTTATGGGTGTATTTAAGTAACAAAATTTTAATAACTTCAACTTATAACGCTAATTGATGGCATATTGATATGCTTAGCTACAATTTGTAAGGCAATAATCGTTCTATGACTACAGACCAACCGGCAGTTGAAATTCGTGAAATCCGTATCAATCCTATCGTTCCAACCGAATCGGTGCTGGTCTCAACAGCACGTGGATTACGGCCTCGTAAAGAAGAACAGCCACTGACCGTTAGTTCTGAGTCGCGGTTTGAGCGGTGCCCATTTTGCAAAGGCAATGAGGTACAAACCCCGCCGACCTTGGCAAGCTGGCCCAATGAGCAAGAGTGGCAAATCCGTATGGTAGAAAATTTATTTCCTGTGCTCAGTGACCGCAAAATTTCGCAAAATTTAAGTTTTGGTTTGCAACATGTTATTGATGGCTATGGACGTCATGAAGTCGTTATTGATCATGAGAACCACTCAATACATGTAGACGAAATGTCAGTTCAGCATTTGCATGCATTATTTCAAATGTATAGAGACCGCATGCAGGTATTGTATCAGAGTGATGCGCGAATCAAATATGTATTAGTGTTTAAAAATTTTGGTCCTGCTGCTGGCGCGAGTATTGCGCATACGCATAGTCAAATAGTTGCTATGCCGGTTGTACCAGAGAATGTTACGAATGAACTTCAACACTCGCATGCTTATTTTCAAAAATTTAACCAAAATATTTTTAGCCACCTAGTGGATGAGGCGCTGACTTTTGAAGCAACGATTTATGATCGCGAATCAGGAGAGGTGCGACGCAAAATAAATGTCGGTCAATATGTAATCGAAAAGAGCAAACGCTTTATTGCCATCAAGCCATTTGCCAGTCGCTTTGAATGGGAAGTGCAAATATTTCCACTATTCCCACAGGCGGATTACCTAGAATGCACTGATGATGATCTGGAAGATTTTGCTCTATTACTTAAACGCACTATGTTTCGGCTTAATAAGGTTATTGGTGGCGCGCAATATAATTATTTTTTACATTCGATTCCGCATGGCGAAGAATTTAAAAAACACCTTGATAGTTATCAATGGCATTTAGAGATTTGTCCACGCACCAGCATTCCTACCGGTTTTGAATTAGGTTCTGGATTATTTGTGAGCACGGTAAGTCCAGAGGATGCGGCAAGACAGTTAAGGGGAATAGAGATAGATTAAATAAATTATGAATACGCAATATTTTAATCCTGTAAGAAGTGAGCGTTTAATTCATTTATCTATAGGCACCATAATCTGCTGTTTTTTTCTTTGTTTGTATAAAGATAAAATCGTTGGCAACGATTTTAAACATCGCCATTTGAGGACGATGGCCCGTAGGGAAAAATACAAGGAGATATTTTTTAATACGAACCAAAAGGCGGCTCCATCGCATCCATGCGATCGCGACATTCGTATACTCCTGTATATCAAAATGACAGTCCGCTGCTAAGGTTTACAGCAAAGCTGAAAACTCCCCTCGAGCAACGCAAGCTTATGCCGGCCAACTACGATTCGACATTCCTGTCTCAGCGCAGTTCTGTAAACCATCGAGGTTTGCATTCCGACAACCTAGTTTTCTTTTCGGCTCGGTAGTTGGGTTGGTCTAGGAGTTGTTTTATTTGAACTTCTTTACATGGGTCGCGCACTTATTCCTTGCGCATTACATCACGCCGAGAAGCGCAAGGGCTTTTCGGAGAGAGGCGAGGTGGAGGTGGTGTTTGAGTTAAGCGAGCTTTCGAGCTGCCAAAAAGCTTGAGCATTTTGAAAATTAAGTAATGTGCGGCATTATGGTTTTGGCACTTTTGCTGCAACAAAATTGCCTTGCTCTTTAGAATAGAAGTTTAAAAAGATCATATAAAGCTGAGAGAGTGAAAAAGGATACAAAAGACTAGAGAGAAATCTATATTTGCTAACCAGAGGTTAACCCTTTAAAAAAGGTGCCAGGTTTAAAATCGAAAATGGTTTCTAAATCTAGTTCTCGAATGAGTTGATCCACAGACTTTTGCCCATGCTCTTTTTGCACCTCTGCCAATATAAGTTTGGTGCCATTTTTTGTGTAACCGCCCGCAACTTGCGCCTGATTGCGTAGTAATTCCCGCGCTTTGTCTAAAGTCATGAGCTAATACCTATTTAATGCTTCATTCATAGCATACCATGTCTATATTGAATCATAAGTGACCACTCACATGAACGATCAACCTCAGCAACAAACCAAACGTATCGGCAAGGGCATGATCTATACGGCATGGATTTTGGGATTTGCGCTAATGGTTTGGTTTTTTGGAATTTTAGAAACCAATAAACACAATCCAAATCAAAATGTGCAAACTCATGTCGTCGAAGGTGGTAGTAAAGAAGTTATTTTGCAAAGTAGTAGATACGGGCACTATGTCGTTACCGGGAAAATTAATAATGAAAAAGTAACGTTTTTAGTCGATACCGGTGCAAGTTATGTTTCCGTTCCTGGGAACGTCGCGAATAAAATAGGATTGGAAAAAGGCGCGCCAATTATGGTATCGACCGCGAATGGCAATGTCACGGTATATGCCACAACGCTAGACTTGGTTAGTGTTGGGACTATCACGTTGCACAATATTAAGGCCGATATCAATCCGCATATGCAGGGCGACGAAATTTTATTGGGGATGTCTTTTTTGCGCTTTTTGTCTGTCAGTCATGAGGCTGGTCAATTAACGATTCGACAATAAATTTTACCGTAACCGAATGGCCGCATTGGGTCGTTAGCGGGCATTCGGCTTAAGAAAATTTTGCCGAGTGACAATTTAATAGTTAAGCCTGCAGAACCTCTGCGACTATATTTTGAAAGAAGTTTCCAGTAATTTGGGTACTTGCATGTTTTTTAGTTGAATATAATTAGGCAGGCCGTTTTTATAAGGTGGATACGCTTCGCCTTTTATTAACGGCGCCAGGTACGTGCGGCAACGGTTTGTAATGCCAAGGCCGTCTTTGGTGATGTAACTACGAGGCATCAATTTTTCTACGTTCGCGACTCTTGCCAATGTTGTGCTGCCAATTTTCCATTTATATGGATTATTAGAAGTGCGCACAATTGTAGGCATGATTGCGGTTTTACCTTGTAAGGCAAATTGCACAGCGGCTTTGCCCATGGCATAAGCATGGTCCACATCGGTTTTCGAGGCAATGTGTCTGGCGGCGCGTTGCAAATAATCGGCTACGGCCCAATGGTATTTATAGCCATGCTCTTGTTTAACCATGTTTGCAATCACTGGTGCAACACCGCCTAACTGCGCATGTCCAAAAGCATCGGTGCTACCCGCGTCAGCGAGGAATTTCCCATCTGCAAAACGCGCACCTTCGGATACACAAATGACACAGAAGCCATAATTGTCCACGCATTCTTTTGCACGTTTTAAAAACAACTTTTGATCGAAAGCGATTTCTGGAAATAAGATGATATGTGGTGCATCGCCTTCATTTTCTGCGGCTAAGCCGCTTGCGGCCGCAATCCAACCGGCATGGCGGCCCATGACTTCCATGACAAATACTTTGGTTGAAGTTTCTGCCATCGATTTTACATCAAATGCAGCTTCTTTAATGGAAACGGCAACGTATTTGGCCACTGAACCAAAGCCTGGACAGTTATCCGTAATCGGTAAATCATTGTCGACTGTTTTTGGAATGCCAATGCATTGTATGGGGTAACCCATTTTTTTACTCAGTTGCGAAACTTTTAGGGAGGTATCTTGTGAATCACCACCGCCGTTATAAAAGAAGTAGCCGATGTTATGTGCTTTAAACACATCTATAAGTCGCTCGTATTGTGCACGATTCTCTTCAATGCTTTTCAACTTATAGCGGCAAGAGCCAAATGCGCCGGAGGGTGTGTGCTTTAAAGCTGCAATGGAGCGTGCAGATTCTTTTGAGGTATCAATTAAGTCTTCTGTCAGAGCGCCAATGATACCGTTGCGACCCGCATAAACTTTGTCAATTTTATTTTTGTGTTTGCGCGCGGTTTCGATTACGCCACATGCAGTGGCATTGATGACTGCGGTTACACCGCCAGATTGAGCATAAAATGCATTACGTTTTTGCATATAATTAAGTCTATATAATTAATATTTAAGATTCTTTGGGCTATGTTCTTCAGAAAAAGCGCCTGTGCGGACACTGTCGTAGTCTGCCTGGGTTTGAAGTAGAGCGGTCACGCATTCTTGCAGGTCTTTATATTCTTCTACTCCCGTGCCCATTTGTTCAAGTTCTTTATAAAAGAAGTTGCACTTAAAATTCGCTGTGTCAAATTTTATGATGATAAAACTGCAGCCGTTAACGAGCCAAAATAGTGCTGGGCATTCAGTTAGGTCTGAGTTTTTTGAGTCAATTTGTACCTCGACATCCGCTATTTGAATTTCAACCGTTTCTTTCTTCCAGCGATGCGCAATGGAATTTTGCACAATCGCTTGTTTTTCTTGGCTGTAGTCTTGTATTTGGGTCATCTAACGTCTCTCGATATGCTTACCTGGTATTTTTTCATTGCTTAGCTTTTAACAAAGTCATCCTTACTCTTGCCTCAGACGAAAACGCAGTGCTCACTTTTCTTCATTAGAGTAACACTTATGTGTTGTCTAATGGCGACATAATCTCTGCTTCGCAGGAAACTTTTAACCGTTAGAGTTTCCTTAGTTTAGCTATTTAGAGTAGTTGGCGCAGTCTTGAATTTGGTGTACAAATTCTTAAGGAAGCTCTGATTTATTCTGTTGCTTTGTTAAAAAATGTCTAAAAATGCTCATTTACTTTGTTGTAAACTCCGTTTTTTTGCCTCGCCTTATGTACAGGGTAGTATAGTATGCCGGCTTTGCAGGAGCAAAAACCGGTCAGTCGTTCGCACTAATAAATCAAAGTCTCCTCAAATAAATAAGGAGCTAAACAATGCGCATCATCTTATTAGGTGGGCCGGGTGCAGGTAAAGGCACTCAGGCAAATTACATTAAAGAAAAATTCAATATACCCCAGATTTCTACCGGCGATATGCTACGTGCTGCCGTTACAGAAGGGACACCTCTAGGCCTGCAGGCTAAGCAAGTAATGGAGTCGGGCGGTTTGGTCTCGGATGAAATTATTCTTGGTTTGGTCAAGGATCGAATTGCCAAAGACGATTGTGTCAATGGGTTTTTGTTTGATGGCTTTCCACGCACGATTGCGCAAGCCGAGAGCCTAAAAGCACAAGGTGTTGAGATTGATTCTGTCGTCGAAATTGATGTAGATGATGAGGAAATTATCAAACGCATGGGTGGGCGACGTGTGCATTTAGCCTCTGGGCGTACCTACCATGTGGTTTTCAACCCACCTAAAGCAGAAGGTAAAGACGATGAAACTGGTGAGGAGTTAATTCAACGCGAAGATGACAAAGAAGCAACGGTTCGTGAACGCTTAAAGGTTTATCATCAGCAAACCGAACCACTTATTGATTACTATTCTAAGTGGGCGGCTAGTAGTGATGCGGGGGTGCCTAAATACGTTAAAGTTAATGGTATCGGAAAGGTGGAAGAAATCCGTGAGCAAATCTTTAGTGCGCTAACATAGAAATAACATGCTAATTATTCTTAGTTAAGCGTTGGAAGTCTGGCTAGCAATTGCCGCGGTTCTTGCCGCGGTTTGGTATTGGCAAGATAGTTTACGCAGTCGTGAGTTAGCACTAAACCGGTGCCGACACATTTGCGAGCAACATGGTGTGCAGTTTTTAGATCAATCTGTATATGTTGCTAAAGTTCAGTTTGCGAGAGTGGCGAGCGGTAAATTTTGCATACGTAGATATTATGCCTATGAGTTTAGTATTGGCGGAGTGGATCGGCACAACGGAGTGGCTGTCGTAGTTAATCGCCAAGTTGAATATCTTTCCTTATTGCACCCTGATGGCGAAATTATAGAAGGAAGTTTATCCCCGAACGTTGATAAATAAACAAAGTCATCGGTGTTGCACTAGGAGGTTGCTAGCGTAGAGTAAAGTAAAGCTATAAACTATTAGTATGCACTATAGGCGCTTAATACTTAAAATAGTGCTCATACAGACTTTTCTACACGATATTCTGAAACTTCCCATTGTGCTTCGCTTGCCACTATCAGCAAACATGATGCACCACCATTGGTTCGGATTTTGCCTGCAGCACCGGGGTTGAGCACCCAAGGCGCGCCACTCTGGTCACAAATAAGTTTGTGACTGTGTCCATAAATAATGGCCTTAGCAGTAGTAAAATGTTGTCTTAAATCATTATGTCGACTCGCCACGGGATCAAACTTATCACCATGTGTGAGGACTATATTTCCGCCAGGCAGTTTAATTTCTGCCACATCACTAATCGTGTCTAATTCCACGTGCTCTTCGCAGGGCCATTTAGCAGCGACATCATTATTGCCACGCACTGAGATGATATTTTGGCTAATATCTTTTAATTGCTTAAGTACTTCGAAAGAACCGATATCCCCTGCATGTAAAATCACATCACAATTTCGTAATTGCATTTGTATGTCAGTATTGATTTCGCCGTGCGTATCAGAAATAACACCAACGCGAACAGAGTCGAGTGTAGAAAAATCATTTTGTAAAGTCTCGACGCGTTTGTTCATGCTGAGAACATTAATATAGTTAGAGATTGCTCAGCAATAGTACATTGCAGATATATAACTTTGGTATGGATATATCTCAGTTACTCATCCAGCCAATTTCAAATGCTGTTTTTTTGCCAAGAACGCATCGTTTGAGACTTTTTGCCATTTTTGAATTTGTGGCTGAAGAGGCAACGCTGCCGGCCATGATTTCGGCGCGTCTTTGAGGATAGAGTGGGCTATGATCAGGTTCCGCCAAGCCATCTGGAACCACGGGGTTGCCAATGGAGTCATATTTATCCGTTGCACCGACAGTGTGTAATAGCTCGTGGGCAATAACGATATTGTTTTGTTTAGTTTGTTTCTTACTGGCAAAAGCATGCACAACACCAAGCAAACCTTTTTGTAGGCCAAGGGAATGTTCTAACGCCATATTATGTTGCACTTCATGGTATATAACATATACACGAACTCGATGTTTGTTGGAGCGACCGTCCGGTGTGTTTTGCATGGCCCACCAGCGTAACTGCAAACTCCAAAATGCAATTTTTATTGGGATGGCACTGGGTCCAGGAGGTTTTGGGGGAAGATTAAGTACTTTATCTCCTAAAGTGGTGTTGGTAGGTGTGGAGGTGACGATGTCATATCTTTTACTTTCGCGCTGTATAAACGTATCTATAGGAGTAAAATCTTTGTCGGATAGATTTTCAATATAGCTATCGACTTCATCACTGCCGTTAGCATTGATTGGGAAAATTACTACATTTAATGGTTTATACCAGCCTTGTGTAACCATGCGTTGATCTTTGCTATAAAGTGCAACAGCCGCAAGAATAATTACCAGCAAGAAGATACGAAAATTTTTGAATGTGAAAATGCGCATCGGCATAGCTTAAGGTTTATTCGTAAATCCTCAATCTATCCTTGATTAGCGGCAACAAAGTGATGCTAACTGGCCATATACTTTATAATTAACTATGTCATACACGGTCCAACTTGAATCCAGTCAATACATATTTCATGCAGACTCGCATGAATCGATACTTGATGCGGCGATTCGAGCTGGAGTGCCGCTGAACTATGGCTGTAGTAGTGGCAATTGTGGCTTGTGTAAAGCCAAGATAGTAAGCGGCGCAACAAAATCATTGCGAACTCATGACTATGTAATTCGTGAGGCGGAAAAGCTGCAAGGCTATGCGTTAATGTGCTATACAGCTTGCGAAAGCAATCTAGTCATTGACGCGGATGTAGCTGCAAATGTCGCAGATATTCCGGCGCTGGATTTGCGAGTGAAAGTGCGCAAATTAGATCGAATTAGTGATGATCTAGTCATCATCACTACACAAGTTCCTCGCACAGTACGACTTAGGTTCATAGCAGGGCAATACATG
>JAPUHH010000139.1 GCA_027297825.1 Gammaproteobacteria bacterium | reverse complement strand
CTTGCGAAACAGAACTTTATTATTTGTAATTAGACAACGTAAAGTAGCAGGAAGTTTCATTTGGAAAAGATATATACCAAGACGATTCTTGGTGATATAAGACGGTGTTTGGGTTGCCATGAGTACGCACCTTGGTAACGCACCCATTGATTCAGGCAACAATTGTCTATATATAACCGCTTGTTTTTACATGGTAAGCTTCAAAAAGTGGTGCCGAGGAGAGGACTTGAACCTCCACGGGATTGCTCCCACTAGCACCTGAAGCTAGCGCGTCTACCAATTTCGCCACCTCGGCTTAGGGCTGCGAATTTACGGATCTGATCGATCAGAAGGAGTCGCACTCTAGCGAAGCACTGATTCGTTTGTCAACGTAGCAGCGGTACATTTTTCATAAAGTTAATAAAGTTTTCAGTTTCAGGGCTTAGAGAGTAAAGTGCGTTTCCCATGGCACGTAAGAATAAAAAAACACTCAGCGACCCCTACGCCAAGCGTGAAGCGGCTAAGTATGAAAATCCGATTGCGAGTCGAGAACTCATTCTCGAGATTTTAGAGAATGGCGAAGGTCCGCAATCACTCAATTATTTACATCAAGCGTTAGGCGTAGATTCAGACCAGGTCGCGGATGCTATGGCACGACGTTTGGGTGCGATGGAGCGCGATGGGCAACTCATTCGTAACCGCCAAAATCATTATTTGCCGATCTCTAAAGTGGATTTGGTGCGTGGCAGAGTAATGGGTCATGCGGATGGGTTTGGATTTTTGATTCCCGATGGAGGTGGCGAGGACCTATTCTTATCCCCATTTGAAATGCGTACCTTATTGCATGGTGATCGTGCAGTTGTGCGGCCCGCAGGTAAATCTAAGCGCGGCAAATTACAAGGCAAGCTTGTTGAAATTATTGAGCGTCATAATAAACAAGTTGTAGGACGGTATTACAAAGAATCTGGTATTGGTTTTGTGGTGCCAGATAACAAACGTTTGAATCAAGATATTATGATTCCCGCTGAGAAAACGAATGGCGCTACGAATGGACAATTTGTGGTGGTGGCAATTGTTCAACAGCCAAATAGATCACGGCAGCCGATTGGTGAAATTAGTGAAGTGCTTGGTGACCATCTTGCTCCGGGGATGGAAATTGATGTTGCAATTCGTTCTTACGATCTTCCCTATAAATGGTCGCAAGAAGTTTTGCAGGAGGCGGATCAATTCGATGAGAATTCGATTCAGCAGCAACTTAAAAGTCGAAAAGATTTACGCGAATTGGCATTCGTTACGATTGATGGCAGTGATGCTAAAGACTTTGATGATGCGGTGTACTGCGAACCACGTAGAAGTGGCTGGCATCTATGGGTAGCTATTGCAGATGTCTCGCATTATGTGCAAATAGACTCTGCTTTAGATGGTGAAGCACGTACACGCAGCACATCAGTGTATTTTCCAGAGCGTGTTATCCCCATGTTACCTGAGCAACTATCTAATGGGCTTTGTTCCTTACGGCCTGATGTGGATCGTCTATGCATGGTTTGTGAAATGTTTGTCTCGGATGAGGGTGAGCTAAAGAGTAATAATTTTTATGATGCGGTAATACGTTCTTCTGCTAGGCTCACTTACGAGGAAGTGCAGCAAATACTTTATGTAAAAGATGCGGAGGCACGAGAAAAGCGCCAACATTTATTGCCTGATTTGGAAAATTTACAAGGCGTGTACAACGCTTTACGTAAACAACGTAAAAAACGTGGCGCAATTGATTTTGACTCAAAAGAAACGATCATTAAGTTTGATCAACAGAAAAAAATAGAAGCCATTCTGCCGCGCCAACGGTTCGAGGCGCATATGATTATTGAAGAGTGCATGATTAGTGCGAATGTTGCGGCGGCAAAGTTTATTACAAAACGAAAATTGCCTACATTATTCCGAGTGCATGATGGCCCGACTGCGGAAAAATTAAGAGATTTAAAAGAATTTCTGCAAACATTGGCGATAAGTTTTACCAAGGCCGACAAGCCGAAGCCAAGTGATTATATGGCGGTAATTAAAAAAATCTCGGGCCGTAAAGATAAGCACATTATTGAAATGGTATTGCTGCGTTCCATGTCGCAAGCCGTTTATAGCCCAGACAGTATTGGCCACTTTGGCTTAGCGCTGCCTTTGTATGCACATTTCACCTCGCCGATTCGCAGGTATCCAGATTTAGTTGTGCATAGAACGATTCGCCATTTAATCGAAGAAAAAAATAACAATTCATTCCCGCTTTCTCAAAATGATCTACTTCTTATGGGAGAGGAATGTTCGATGTGTGAGCGCAGAGCGGATGAAGCTACGCGCGATGTAGATGCATGGTTAAAGTGCGAGTTTATGCTGGATAAACTAGGGCAAACATTTTCCGGTGTGATTAATTCAGTTATGGGGTTTGGGTTTTTTGTTACGTTAAATGATGTATTTATAGAGGGCTTGGTTCACGTTACGGCTTTAAAGAATGATTATTATCATTACGATGAGCAATCGTATTGCTTGTATGGGGAGCGCAGTAAGAAGCGCTATTCTTTAGGCGATGAAATTACCGTAGTAGTTGCTCGTGTGGGTTTGGATGAGCGAAAAATAGATTTTGTGCTAGAAGAAATTCTGAGTCAGAAAGATGGAAAAACAAAAAACTCAAAAAACAAGAAACGTAAAAAGCGTAAAAAAAATAAAAGTAACTAACGAAATTTGTCTGTGAAAAATCTTACTTATGGATTACATAGCAGCTCTGCTGCAATTCAGCAGCGTCCCTTTCATATTCAAGAGGTTTGTCTGTTAGATGCGCGACATGATAAACGTATCCAAAAAATTCAAACTGAGATAATAGAAAAAAATATAGCGCATCGGTTGGTTGATAAAGATGAAATCGTGAGTATCTGCGGGGATGTCAATCATCAAGGTGTGGTCGTTATATATAAAGAGCAACAAACGAATAATGAGGCGGATTTGCTTGAGTTTTGCGTACAAGCGCAACAGCCATTGTTATTGCTAGTGCTTGACCAAATTGTAGATCCACATAACCTGGGTGCTTGTTTGCGCACTGCTGAAGCGGCTGGCGCGAATGCGGTAATTTGCTCAGAGAGGAAATCGGCTTCCCTGACGCCCGCAGTTCGTAAAGTGGCATGCGGTGCGGCAGAACGTATACCACTTATCGTTCCAAAAAATCTGGTTCGGTATTTAAAGGAATTAAAGCAGCTAGGGGTTTGGGTTTACGGAACCTTGCCCAATACGGATAAACTATTGTATGAGGCGGATTTCAGTCGTTCGGTAGCCTTGGTGATTGGAGCAGAGGGGACTGGCATGCGACGGCTTACCATAGAGGTCTGCGATGAATTATTACGCTTGCCGATGATGGGGGAGATGGCCAGTCTAAATGCCTCTGTAGCCACAGGTGTGGGCTTATTTGAGGCAGTTCGTCAGCGGCTCTCAAGCTTGAATTTGAATTATATAGTCCGTTGAGGTTGCCTGTTCTGGTGGCTTCACGTAGACTTCGCAGCTCTTAAAATACGATTAACTCCTCGCTTCACCAGTAATTCAACTTGGATTAATTGGGAGGCATTCATCCATAGGGAGACATAAATGCGTCACTATGAAATAATGTTTCTGGTGCATCCTGACCAGAGTGATCAAGTACCTGCAATGATTGAGCGGTATCGCACAATGATTGAAGAGCAAGGCAACGGCAAAATCCACAGACTTGAAGACTGGGGACGTTTGCAACTCTCATACCCAATTCAAAAAGTCCATAAAGCACACTATGTGCTGCTGAATATTGAATGTGGGCAAGAAGTGTTAAATAAAATGAATAGTGCCTTTCGTTTTAATGATGCGGTGATTCGCAATATGATCATTGCAACAAAAAAAGCCGTCACTGAACCTTCGCCAATGATGAAAGTCATTGAAAAAGAAAATGCGGAAAGTAAACCGCGGACAGCCACAAAAACTCCACAACCATCTGAACAAGCAAGCAGCGACGAAACTCCAAAAGAGTCTTCCTCGTCATCCGATGAAGATGTTGTAGAGGCAGTTGCAGAAAAATCTAGCGAAAAAGTATCAGCAGCGCCTGCTGACGACTAAAGCACGATAACAATTAGAGGATATTTGATATGGGACATTTTTTTCGTAGAAGAAGATATTGCCGTTTCACAGAAGAAGGCATTGAGCAGATTGATTATAAAGACGTTGAAGTGTTAAAGGACTTTATTACTGAGACTGGGAAAATTATTCCTAGCAGAGTTACGGGGACCAAAGCAAGATATCAACGGCAGTTATCCACGGCGATCAAGCGTGCACGTTATGTTTCGTTGTTACCGTATAGTGACCAACACTGAGTCTATTTAAATAGCGCACCATATTTGGTTTATGCATAGCCATGCGTTCTCTGGTCCGCTATATTTTAACTGGTCGATTCCAAGCCATCACGGTAGTGTTTGGTTTAGCAGTGCTATCTTATCCGTTTCCATTTTTACTTATATTTAGTGGGGGCGCGCTAGCTTTAATTACCTTGCAGTTAGGTCTTAAGCAGGGAGTTAGTGTATTAGTAATTTGTGTATTGTTGATTGTGGCCAGTACCTTTCTTGTTTTTGGCAAGATTTCGATAGGGCCTTTAATCACGTGGTTTTCGATAGTGATACTTGCGCTGGTGTATCGCAACACTCGATCACTGAATTTGACACTGCAAGCACTCACCATGTTTGGTCTGGTTGTTACGGTTTTGATTGCGATCATGATTCCGGATATGCAAATGCAATGGCTCAATCATTTGCAGAATTTGTTTGAGGCAGCAGCTAAAAATCCATCGCTGCAAACCATGCTTGAAAATGCGAAGTTCGATACTGAGAAAGCGCAGCAATTGATGCCAATTGTGGCAGCCGTGATGACAGGTGGCTTAGTTAGTCTATATTTGCTGATTTTAGCTGTGATGCTGTTTTTAGGGCGCTGGTGGCAAGGATTACAAGATAATATCCTGGCTTTTCGTGCTGAGTTTACGGCTCTAAGGTTGGGTAAAGTATTGGCTGGGCTCGCGATATTATTTTTGATCGGTGGATTGGTGCTTAAGTATGCAATTCTCTGGCAGTTAGCCATCGTATGCCTTAGCATGTTCTCAATACAGGGTATCGCAATCGCACATGCCATGCTTGGGCAGCTATCAAGTTCAATGCTTGGATTTGTGGCGCTATATGGGCTGCTTTTAATGGCTGCACCACAGATGCTGATGGCGTTGTCGGTATTAGGTTTGCTGGATGTATGGATAAATTTTCGAGTGCGTTTTGCAAAAGCGAAAACGTAATATTTTCAACAATATATTAAAAGAGAAATACGATGGAAGTTATTTTACTTACAAAAATTGATAATCTTGGCGACCTTGGCGAAAAAGTTAAAGTGAGAGCAGGGCATGCGCGCAACTTTCTAATTCCAAGTGGCAAAGCAAAATTTGTGACTGCAGAAAATATTGCAGAATTTGAAGCGCGTCGTGCTGAACTTGAAAAAATTGCAGCTGAATCATCGTCTGCAGCAGAGGCGCGTAAAGCTGAAATTAATGAATTTAAACTCACTATCGCTGCAAAGTCTGCTGGCGAAGGGAAGTTATTCGGTTCTGTAGGTACAGTGGATATTGCTAATGCGTTAAATGAAGCAGGCAAAACGGTTGAGAAGAAAGAAATACGATTACCTTCGGGTGTTTTTCGGCATGTCGGGGAATATCAGGTTGATGTTCATTTGCACACAGATGTAAATGCAACGATAAATTTAGAGATTATTGGAGAAGAGTAACTGCCCCGCTTCAATTAATTGTTAAATGCTCTAAATATGAGTTTGTGGAAATAAGTTTGTGGCTGAGCTAACAACAATGGGCACTAATTATGGTGCCACGAATACAGAAAACTTACGCACGCCTCCATATTCATTGGAAGCTGAACAAGCCGTACTTGGTGGTTTGATATTGGATAACTCGGCATGGGATCAAATCGCCGATAAGATTAACGAAAATGACTTCCATCTCTTTGATCATCGCCTTATTTTTCGCTCAATTGATGAGCTGGTTGAGAGGCGTCAGCCCTTTGATGTGCTCACGTTATCCGATCTGTTGCGTCAGAAAAGTGAAATAAAAGATACCAATGTGCTGGCATATTTAGGCACGCTTGCGAATGACATCCCAAGTGCTGCGAATATAAAAGCCTATGCCGGGATCGTCAGAGAAAAGTCCATCTTGCGGCAATTGGTGACTGTCGGCACTGAAATTGCCACCAGTGGATTTTCGCAGGAAGGCAGAGAAATTAATCAGCTTCTTGATGAGGCCGAAAAAAAGATTTTCCAAATTACGGATCGTGGTGTGCAAGCTGGGCAAGGTTTTGTCAGTATTAAATCATTATTGAAAACCACAGTTGAACAAATTGATGAGTTATTTGAGCGCGATGATCATATAACTGGCATTCCAAGTGGCTTTGATGAGTTTGATGAAAAAACAGCAGGCTTGCAAGATGGTGAGTTGATCATTGTTGCAGGGCGTCCCTCTATGGGTAAAACCAGCCTTGCCATGAACATTGTGGAATACGCGGCGCTACGCAAGCAAGCTTGTGTTGCGATTTTTAGTATGGAAATGCCTGCTCGTTCATTGACTATGAGGATGTTGTCTTCTATAGGACGTATTGATCAGCAGCGCGTGCGCACGGGTAAGTTAACCGATGATGATTGGCCGCGACTTACCAGTGCAGTATCGATGTTGTCAGAAGCCAATTTGTTTATTGATGACTCTCCATCACTTTCTCCAACCGAGTTGCGTGCACGTGCGCGTCGTTTAAAACGTGAACATGGGTTGTCTTTAATTATTGTGGATTATCTGCAATTGATGAGGGTTAGTGGCACATCTGAGAATCGTGCTACTGAAATTTCTGAGATTTCGCGTTCTTTGAAAGCTCTCTCGAAAGAATTAAGTGTACCGATTATTGCCTTATCTCAGTTGAATCGAAGTTTGGAGTCGCGTCAAGCGAAACGGCCGGTGATGTCGGATTTACGTGACGCGGGCGCCATTGAGCAAGATGCAGATTTGATTGTGTTTATCTATCGCGATGAAGTCTATAACGAAGACTCTCCAGACCAAGGTACTGCAGAAATCATCGTAGCGAAGCAGCGCAATGGGCCAATTTTTAAAACACGCCTTACCTTTTTGGGACAGTACACGCGATTTGAAAATTATGTCCCAGAAGTTTATACCGGTGAGAACTTTGCATGAAGCGTGCGGCTTACGCACTGATCAATCTTTCCTCTCTAAAACATAATCTTGCTAGTGTAAAGAAGATCGCACACCGCTCCAAAATAATGGCGGTGGTTAAGGCTGATGCCTATGGGCATGGTGTGATGGAGGTGTGCAGGCAATTAACCGATGCGGACGCATTTTCTGTTGCTTGTGTAAACGAAGCATTGGAACTGCGCGCGAGTGGAATTGTAAAACCAATTTTAGCGTTACAAGGTTTCAGTAGCGTTGAAGAATTGCAATTAGCGAGTGCGCATAAGATTCAAGTCGTTATTCATCAAGAAGAGCAGTTAAAAATATTACAAAGCAATTCGCCCGCGCAGTCTTTGGATGTGTACGTGAAGCTTGATACGGGTATGCATCGACTTGGCTTTGAGCCATTGCAATTTAAGCGGGTCGTTGCCGCTATCAACTCTTATATATCGCCAGGGTCTAGCGTGAAGGTGATGACCCACTTAGCTTCTGCAGATGAGCTTAATTCTACCTCTATACAGCAGCAACTCGAATATTTTGATACGACTTTAGTAGGCCAGCATTATAGTCAAAGTATTGCTAATTCTGCGGGCATTCTGGCTTGTCCGCAATCCCATCGTGACTGGGTGCGTCCCGGTCTTTTGCTTTACGGTATAAACCCATTCAATGGTGATGCAAATAACACTACACAAATTGATTTGCATCCAGTGATGAGTCTACATGCTCCCATAATAGCCATTAAACTATGTAAAAAAGGCGAAAGAATTGGTTATGGTGGCGAATATTGTTGCCCTCATGATATGGTCATTGGTGTCGTAGCGGCGGGTTATGCAGATGGGTATCCTCGGCATTTATCCAGTGCGCCAATGGTCTCAGTTCGCAGCCTGCATGCACCTATTGTCGGGCGTGTATCCATGGATATGATCACGGTGGATTTAAGCGCCGTAAATGCTCAAGTGCGTGATACGGTTGAGTTATGGGGCAATGATATCTCAGTCACTCAGGTTGCCAAGGCTGCTGAAACCATAAGTTACGAGTTGTTGTGCGCAGCCGGAAATGCCGTGCATAGAAAATATATCGATTAACAAACATATATCTGGGCGGTGTAGCATGGAAAAAGTTTGGTTAAAAAGCTACCCACAAGGTGTGCCTGAATGCATCGATCAGGATCGGTATAACTCTTTAGCACACATGTTCGATGAGTGTGCAGAACGCTATAGTCATCTGCCTGCTTTTGCAAACATGGGCGCGGGTCTAAGTTTTTCTGAGCTCAATATAGAAAGCTATAATTTCGCGGCGTATTTACAAGCAGAACTAGGTCTAGAGAAAGGTGAGCGAGTCGCCATCATGCTGCCTAATTTATTACAGTTTCCGATTGCGATGTATGGAGTCTTGCGTGCTGGCTTGGTCGCGGTTAATGTTAATCCTTTGTATACCTCGCGTGAACTTGGGCATTATCTAAAGGACTCTGGCGCAAAAGTAATTGTAATTCTAGAGAATTTTGCGGATGTGCTAGAAGAAGTTATTAAAGTTACCTCGATAGAGCATGTAATACTGGCACGTGTAGGAGATATGCTTGGGTTCCCAAGATCTATTATTGTTAATTTTGTGCTGAAATATGTACATCATAAAATTCCAAAATATGCATTAGATAATGTTGTGCCGTTTAAAGAAGTTCTTGCAGTAGGTCAACAAAGGCAGCTTACAAAACCAGAGCTTACAAAAGATGATCTTGCTTTTTTTCAATTTACCGGGGGCACTACTGGCATAGCGAAGGCTGCCATGCTAACGCATGGAAATATGCTGGCGAATACCTCTCAGGCAGAGGCATGGTTTAGGCCGTTTCTAGAAGAAGGCAAAGAAATTGTGATCACGGCTTTACCGCTTTACCATATCTTTTCTTTAACCGCGAATTGCTTTTTGTTTACCCGTGTCGGAGGTTTGAATTACTTAATCACAAACCCTCGTGATATGAAAGGTTTCGTTAAAGAATTAAGTAAAGTTAAATTTTCTGTAATTACAGGTGTCAATACTTTGTTTAATGGTCTTTTAAATACGGATGGTTTTGCTGATTTAGATTTTTCTCACCTTAAGATTTCTCTCGGTGGTGGCATGGCGGTACAAGAGTCGGTTGCGGAAGAATGGCATCAAGCTACTGGGTGTGTATTAGCCGAAGCTTATGGTTTAACCGAGGCTTCGCCGGCAGTGACTGTCAATCCACTTGATTTAGAAAAATATAATGGCACGATTGGACTGCCTCTCCCTGATACAGAAATTTCTATTCAAGATGATGAAGGTAATCATCTTGGTGTCGAAGAGGCGGGCGAACTTTGTGTGCGTGGGCCACAAGTGATGAAAGGCTATTGGAATCGACCGAAAGAAACCAAAGCAGTGCTCAGTAAAGATGGTTGGTTGCGAACGGGCGATATCGCCATGGTGGATGAGAAGGGCTTTGTGCGCATTGTTGACCGTAAAAAAGATATGATTTTGGTATCTGGCTTTAATGTTTACCCCAATGAGATTGAAAACGTAGTGGCTGCGCATGTTGGAGTTCTGGAGGTGGCTGCGGTGGGTGTGGATGACGAAGAATCCGGCGAGGTGGTAAAGGTTTTTGTAGTAAAGAAAGATCCAATGCTTACTAAAGAAGCGATTTTGTCACATTGTGAAGATCGCCTAGCGCGTTACAAATGGCCTAAATATATTGAGTTTCGTGAGGATTTGCCTAAATCAAATGTGGGTAAAATTTTGCGTCGAGCTTTACGAGACGAATGAATGGGGAAGAGGCCATAAGTCAAGGGCTGATTAGGTAAGGTCACAGCCTGGTATATTCTAAATTCCCATTAAAAAATGAGGAATTTAGTCGAAATGTGACACAATTCCGTTGATCCCATTAGAGAATTTCGTGACTATCATTACTTGAATATCTAAAGGCTAAGCCGTTTTGGATGAAGGCAAATAGCGGAGTTGGTAATAATTTGAAATCCTATGAACAAAGAGAAGATGCAAGTGATGCGCAGCTTGCAATTGAGCGACGTGATCGATCTGATCGTCGCCGGCCTTCGTTAAAGGGTTTTATTTACGGGCTGTTTCATGCGCGACGTCGCGGACCACGTCGAGCCGGTAATTATATAAGCCATTATACGGATTGGTATGATGTAAAATTATTAGTTCTATCGTTGAGTTTGCTTTTGCTTTCTTGTCTTGATGCTGCAATGACTATGAAGCTTTTGTCCTTTGGGGCAGTTGAACTTAACCCGGTTATGAACGAGCTACTTAAGCAAGGAGCAAGCTATTTTATTGGGGTTAAGATTGCTGTTACGGCGTTATGCATTGTCGTTTTAGTCGCGCACAATCAGTTTAAAATATTTAAGATGTTGCGTGTCGATATATTATTAATTGCCGCCGTGTTTATTTATTTGGGTTTAGTCACTTACGAATTTTATCTCTACATCCTTGGTGCGCCACCAATATAAATAATCTTCGTTGAATTTTTGTTAGTGTAGATTTTGGTTTGAGTCTTGGTATAACTTGGATAATTGCCTTTTCCATAGACTAATATTCTCTGGATTAACGCCCTTATTTATGCTGTCTAGCCAACGGTCATGGCAGTATATTACTAGCTCCAAGCCGTCGTCGGTAAAGTCCGAGAGTTTCATCTCGAAACTTTGCCAATCTTCAATGCTTTTAGGTAGGTTGCATTTAAATAGTTTGCTTTCTATGAGAAAGCCAAGCAGTGGTTCGTAGCGAGACTTAAATTCTTTGATGGCATCTAGTTGCGAAGCGCTATTCATGTCTTCGTAGATATACCATTTGCATGAGTCGATTATAAATTCCTTCATCGAACATCCTTTTGTAAAAGTTATTTCCCTAACTCTCATGGTTTTTTTGGGTAGTCTAAATTCCGCGTATGGCCATTGTGAATTTACTTTCTCTATAGTTTCAATGACTCGTGCGTGCATGTTGTCAGATATTCATCGCCACTTATCCTGACTTGGTAGTTTTAGGGGTTTAAACGTCAATTATCACAATGCTGAAATAATGTGAGTACACCTGCAAGGCTAAATCTTTTGCTTGTCCCAAGTGTTCAGCTAGGGCGAGGTCCATGCCGCGAAAATTACATTCACTAGCGTTCGACTGCTTGTTGTTGGCACGACATAGAGGGGATTCCCGATGGCTTAGTAGAAGAGCTTTAGCAATTGAATTTTCAACGGGTATGTCTAATATGACATATTCATATTTTGGAGGATAGAGATGTGCGTGCTGTTTTGCGGCCTTAGAGATATCATCAAAGCGTGCAGATAGTGCATCGCCTTGATGAGCGCCTAGCCATGTATCAAAGTGTTTGCTTTGTATTTCTAAAACATTGTCTCCATGCACGCTGCCATATTCATTGAGCGCATAAACATAAAAAATATAAAGCAGATAGAGCTTTATTGAAATTTGAAAAGTTGAAATAAATGCTTTTGGGATTGTCTCATCTGCATTTACGGAATAATTGAAAGGGGTTAAGTTGTTGAGTAGTAAGTGCAATGGGTAAAATGCAATGCTTTCGATATTACGCACCTCGCTTTGAGGGTCCACTTTCTGGTCTAAATGATATTCTTGTAAGTTGAGTGAAGTCGTTGAATTCCGATTGGCTACTTCATTTGCGGTCAGACCACAAAGGTCTGGAAAATCATCTGAACCTACTGATTGCATGTGTTCCACTAATATATCTAGATATTTATATCTTGAGTCTAATTTTATGAGTGGATGCTATACAGGTGCCACAAACTTGAGATCGTATGCCACAATAAAACGATGGATGGATTAGGTAACTTGCGGTTTCCAATAGAAAATTTGGTGTAGAGTAAGATGTTGACCTAGTGGAGTGCGCAAATATTAAAAGGGAGAGGCCACCGGTCCATATTGAGTGTAAAATGCAAGTATCATCGGATGCTGGGACAGCGTAAGCAATATTATGACTGGGTCGCATCCATTAGATAGGTATTTTAGGGTTTGCAGATAGCAGCGGTAGTGGTGCTGTTAATAATGGCATTAGCGCAGTTTGGAGTGCCAGAAGAAACGATACTTGCCAAAGGTTTGGGAATTTATACAGAGCAAACCGAGTTTGTAAGGGCACCACCATGTGCTAGCCATCGTGGCGTGGCACTTGAAGTTTATCTTAATTAAAATTTAGCACACACATATAACCAAATGACAACTTCAAGTTTCCAAATGCTCGTTTCTTTGTACCGTAGACTTGGGATAATTGTTATAGAGCAAAGGCAAGACAAAAGTCTTTGGCTTTTGTCGCCACAGCCGGATTGGTTCCCACTCATCGCTAAGTTAGATAAAGGTGGCGATGGTGATCGAATTACTGCAATCACATCAATCTTCATGCAGTCTTTCATAGAAGATAATGTGCAAGGCATGTGGCTAAGCGGTCAAGAGCGTCAGATTTCATCGATTTGGATTGAGGTGGACTCTTCAGAAAATAGTTTTCCATTTGAAGCAACGGCTTTGCGTCAAGTAGATAGCATGCTCATTGTTATTGAATATGTGCCGAATACCTACAAAGCAAAACAGTTTTTAGCTCAACAGTCACGAGAGAATGATCTGCTTAAAGGTTTATTGGAAAATAAAAAAGCTAAGCAAGCACAACAAATTGCCTCACGCGAAATAGAATTAGTACAAGAAATTAATGAGCGTAGAGCATTAGAGGAGCAGCTTACGCATCTTGCTTTTCATGATCCTTTAACGGGGTTACCTAATCGTTCCTTGTTCATGGATCGTTTGCAGCGAGCCATTGCTGAAGCAGAGCGTAAAAAAGAACCCGTAGTGGTGATGTTTATTGATTTAGATGATTTCAAAAAAGTGAATGATTCCTTTGGTCACCACGTTGGCGATAAAGTGATTCAGACGGCAGCATTGAGGTTAAAAAAATGTTTGCGGGATATCGATTCAATTGCGCGTATGGGAGGGGATGAATTTACCTTGTTAATTCCACATATTGGTGAGCAAGAAGATATCGAAATCATCGCTAGGCGATTAATTGAATCTTTAGACGATCCTATCGTTGTAGAAGGGACTGAATTTAGGATGTCCATCAGTATAGGTATTTCTATCTTTCCAGTCGATGCAACAAATGAGGATAGTTTGTTGCGCAACGCTGATACCGCGATGTATTTTGCTAAGCATACTCGTGGTCCTAGTTATACATTTTATGTTGCTGATATGGGTACCTCACCCTCTAAGCGCTTAGCTTTAGCTTCGGATATTGAGTTGGCCCTGCAGCAAAAAGAGTTTTTCTTGGTTTATCAGCCAATTATCAATGTGCATAATATGGAGGTTGTAGGTGCGGAAGCCTTATTGCGTTGGCGGCGGTCCGATGGCGAAATCGTCGGCCCGGATCGATTCATTCCGTTGGCGTGCGAGTCCGACTTAATTACAAAAATAGGTAGTTGGGTGATTGGGAATAGTTGCAATCAACTTAGGAATTGGCGGGGTATTTTTGGGGAAAAATTTAGGATAAACATTAATTTATCTGTGCGTGAACTTGAGTCTGCTGTTTGCAAAGATAGGCTAAGGGCAGTTTTAAATGAATTGCATTTACCGCATGGAAGCTTAGAGGTTGGAATCACGGGCACCTTGCCTATTGAGAATGTTAGTTTAATGCAATCGGGTATAGATTCTTTAAAGAGCTTGCATATCTCAACGGCTATAGACCACTTTGGTGAACGACAAACATCATTGAAATCTATTAAAACTCTAGGCTTAGATACAATTAAAATTGATCGTTACTTTATTCGAGATATAGCGGATGATAAAGATAGCTATGAGGTGTTCACAGGCCTTGTTAAATTGAGCTCGTGCTTAGCTAAAAATATTTTGGCCGAGGGCGTTGAAACCAAGGAGCAGTTTAAGTTGGTGCAGCAAATAGCAGTCGATGAGGCACAAGGACATTTTTTCACGCAGCCATTGGAGTCGCACTTCTTTGATCAATGGATGAAAGAGTTTGATAGAAAACAAAAACAAAAATTAAAAGTTGTACAACAGAAAAAAGGTTCTCTGTAAGTTTGTGTAGTCGATCTCCCTATTACAATTTTCAGGTTTAACTTAGCCAGCCTAGTTTCTCTTAGCTAATCTTTTTATATGGTCAATTTAGCTTAATCTGCATTCCCATAGTGGCTTTCAATATATTCTTGCACAATGTTTTGGAATTGTTGTGCAATATTATTGCCTCTTAGGGTGGTAAATTTATTTCCATCCACATAGACCGGTGCAATTGGTTCTTCGCCAGTGCCGGGTAGACTAATACCAATGTTGGCATGTTTGCTTTCTCCAGGGCCATTTACTACGCACCCCATTACAGCAACATTCATTTCTTCTACGCCTGGATATTGTTGCTTCCAACTTGGCATGTTGTTTTGTAAGTAGCTTTGGATGTCGGCTGCTAAATGCTGAAAATATTCGCTTGTGGTGCGTCCGCAGCCAGGACAAGAGGTCACCTGCGGCATAAAAGAGCGTGACCCCAGTGCTTGTAAAATTTGTTGGGCAATAAGAACTTCTTGAGCACGATCGCCGCCCGGTTTGGGTGTAAGCGAAATACGAATGGTGTCACCAATTCCTTCTTGCAACAGTACGGATAAGGCTGCCGTGGAAGCTACTATACCCTTACTACCCATGCCAGCTTCGGTTAAGCCCAAATGCAATGCGTAATCACAGCGGGCTGCAAGATCTCTATAGACGCTGATAAGAGCTTGAACTTCGCTAAGCTTGCAGGACAAGATAATTTTGTTGTGAGCTAGTCCGATTTTTTCCGCAAGTGTAGCGCTGTCTATTGCGGATGCAATGAGCGTGTCATGCATGACTGCTTCTAGTGATTTGGGTTTAGGGTTTGATGAATTACTATCTAATTTTTTTGCCAATAAGTCTTGATCTAGGCTGCCCCAGTTCACACCAATGCGTACGGGTTTGTCATGCAAGCAGGCTATTTCTATAATTTCGCTAAATTGTTTGTCGTGTAAGTTACCTCGGCCTACATTGCCAGGATTAATACGATATTTCGCTAATGCTTGGGCGCACTGTGTATATTTTTTTAATAAACGATTGCCATTGAAGTGAAAGTCTCCAACTAAAGGTACATTTATTCCAGCCTGTAATAATCGTTCATGGATAAGCGGCACGGCTTGAGCAGCGTCTTTATTATTGACCGTGATGCGTACAATTTCTGATCCAGCTTTTACCAGCGCGGAAACCTGTCCAACGGTCTTGTTTACATCCGCAGTATCAGTATTTGTCATGGATTGGACAACAATAGGAGATGAGCCTCCTACCATAACTGTGCCTATATTAACAGCTGTGCTATAGCGTCTGGAATTCATTTGGTTTTTTAATGTAATACTAGTTGCAGTAAATATAATTAGAAATTCAATATCAAGTTATGATATTAACCCATCTATGTCATATTGCGGCTTCAATAAGGTTGTATATTTTTAAAAACGTAAAAAATGCAAATAAAACATGTATTGGCAAGATAAACTAACTATACGTTCATCGGGAAGGGGTACCTATGACATTACGCAAAGTATTGAAAATATGATTAATCTATCCGGTGTGACAAAAGGCCTTTGCCATCTCTTTATTCGCCATACCAGTGCCTCGCTTATTCTATGCGAAAATGCAGACCCCGCGGTGCGACAGGATCTAGAAACATTTATGGCAAATATATGTCCAGATGGTGATCCGATGTTTACCCATCAGGATGAGGGCGCCGATGATATGCCTGCGCATATACGTTCAGTGCTGACGCAAACTGAGTTGAGTATCCCTATCTTGAATGGGGCTTCAGCTCTCGGCACATGGCAAGGTATTTACCTTTGGGAGCATCGTACAGTAGCTCATCAAAGACAAATTGCTGTCACCATCCATGGCGAGTAAGAGCTGTGCATATCTTTTCTTCAATTCGGTGTGTAACGTTTGATTTAGATGACACTTTGTGGCCATGTGAGCCCACAATTTTGAATGCTGAGCAAGCTTTATATAGTTGGCTTCAAAACCGCTATCCTCGAATCACTCAACAGTATTCATTTGAAGGTCTAAAAGAGCAGCGAGCTGCATACGGTAAGGTTCATCCTGAACTTGCTCATGATGTTACAGCATTGCGTCGACAATCGTTAGCCGAACTGGCTAAAGAATTTGATTATTCTCCTGAACTGGCAAGCGAAGGGTTAGTGTTATTTCGAAAATTTAGAAATAGAGTAACTTTCTTTGACGATGCATTTGCAACAATAGACGCACTCAAAAAACATTTTAAAATTGGCGCAATTACCAATGGTAATGCAGATCTTGATATTATCGGGGTAAGGGATAAATTTGACTTTGTGGTGACCGCGGAAAAAGCTGGCGCAGCAAAACCAGATAAGAAGATTTTTCAATATGCGCAGAATCAAGTGCAGCTAGCTAGCAATCAAATAGTACTTGTAGGCGATACGCCACATGTAGACATGCTAGGTGCAAAGTTAAGTGGTTGGCGTGCTATATGGTTTAATCCACAAAAAGTGCCATGGTTGGGAAAAATGAAACCAGATGCCGAAGTGCAACAGCTGAATCAATTGCGTGCGCTTTTAATTAATTAAAAATGGAGACTAATGATGTCAGAAATAGTTCTTGAAGAACGTGTTAAAAAGCTTGAGCGTATGGTTAATATCATGCGAATAGCTATTATAGTTTTAGTTGTCTTTATGTTTGCTGATGCGCTTTCGCAAGACACAGGCTCAAGAGTCATATTTGCCGACAAGATTAAGGCGAGAGCATTTGTTCTGCTTGGGCCTGGTGATCAACCAATAGGTTTCTGGGATAATAAAGATACTAAAGGTTTAAAAATGTACGCTAAGGATGGCAGCCATGTTGTGCTTAACCCACACGAGATCACTTTTTTTCAAGACCGCTTAAATCCTGTAGTAAAGTCAAAATACGATTAGAAGCTACCTCAAAATATATCTAGCACGCGGGCTCGTGCCGTATACTGCGTTGCAAATCTTTCTCGTGTGCTCATTTGTTGTCGGTAAATCCCACTTCTCGAAAGCTTTGCGCCTAGTCTGGGCGCACTATCTACTATTTTTAGATAGTTTCTAGCTTAAGCTATAGCCTTGCCGTATTTCTTTTTATACTGTTGTTTAGATTGACTGACCCATTTATCACGTTGAATCCTGCCTGGGAAGCTTGCAAGTGTTTCAGTCAATGCGTCTATATTAAGTGTGGTGAGTCTGCCGAGCTGTTCAAAAGAATACACACCAAAATCATTTAATTTTTTCTCCATCACTGGACCTATACCTTTGACTAGCTGTAAGTTGTCTTTGACTTTTGCGGCCGCAATTTTCAGACCTTTTGCTGGTGCTTTTAGTCTTGAGGTAGGCTTGGCTGTGGTTTTGTTTTTGGCTTGTTTTTTGGTAGGCGCAGGCTTTGCTGGTGTTGTGCTTTTTAAATGTGGCGTTGGTTGTTGTGCCAGCTTATTTTTATAAGCCTCAATCGTGAGTTCATGTTCGTGCAGCATCGTGATACTGCTATTGGAAGATTTTAGTTTAGTCTCTAACTCAGTCACCTTTGCGTTGCTTTCTTGAAGGCTAGCAGAGTTTGCAGCTTGGGCGCGGTTGTCTGCGCTGCGCACTTGCTCACGCAAATCATCAATAATTGCATCTTTTTCTTCACACGTATCGACAAACACGCGTTCTTTTTCGCCAGCTTCGCGTTTAGTTTCACCTATTTGTTTGTACACACGACCTAAGATTGTATTTTTTGAAGTGCCGGCTAAACGAATTTTATCCATAAAGCGGTTGAATGTTGTATCTTGGCCAGGCTCATTGCCTTCTAAT
>JAPUHH010000138.1 GCA_027297825.1 Gammaproteobacteria bacterium | reverse complement strand
AAAAAGTGCTGGCTAATTCTGGCAACTGATGAGCTTCATCAAATATAAATGCATCAGCACTCGGCAGCAGCTCACCAAAGCCTTCTTCTTTTAAAGCCAAATCTGCAAAAAACAAATGATGATTAATGATAATCACATCTGCTTTTTGCGCATTTTGCCTGGCTTTAACTACATGGCATTTTTGATAGCTAGGGCACTCCGCACCCAAACAATTTTCAACCGTGGAAGTCACATTAGGCCAGATTGCATCATCTTCACTAATTCTGGTTACCTCTGCAATTTCTCCAGATTTAGTCGCCAATGACCATTCTTTAAGCATTTGAAGTTTCCCCGCAAAACGACGGGTGTGTGCCTCTGCACGCGGCGCATGCTGTTCTAAGCGGTGTAAGCAAAGATAATTTGCTCGGCCTTTTAGCAATGCAGTCGAAACAGGTAGTTTGAGAATTTCTAAAACTGTGGGCAAGTCTTTAAAATAGAGCTGATCTTGAAGATGCTTAGTGCCTGTAGAAATAACTACTTTCTGACCCGATAATAATGCCGGAATCAAATAGGCAAATGTTTTTCCAACCCCTGTTCCAGCCTCAATAATTAATTGACTGTTATGTTGCAGCGAAGACTCTACTGCTACACCCATGCTTTGTTGTTGCGAACGATACCGGAAACCATCCAAAGATTTAGATAACAGCCCATCCGGACTGAAGATTTCTTCGCTATGTGACATCTTTATAGTTTTTAGTACTAAGATGCACCATGTTGCAGCAGCGTCACGACCGCAAACGCTGCAACACCTTCACCTCTACCAATAAAGCTCATGCCTTCATTAGTGGTTGCCTTGATATTTACATTATCACTAGAAATTTTTAACAACTTGCTGATATTCTCCCGCATTGCTGAAATATGTTCTGCTAATTTTGGCCTTTCCAAAACAACCGTACTATCGACATTGCCTACCACATAGTTTTTTTTCTCAATCTTACTAACAACACTCTCTAACAATAAAGTGCTTTCAATATCTTTAAACTCAGCTTTGGTATCTGGAAAGTGTTTACCGATATCGCCAAGGCCCGCTGCGCCTAATAATGCATCACAAATAGTATGCAGCAATACATCACCATCTGAATGCGCATCGACTCCTTGACTAAATAAAATATTTTCGCCGCCAATTACGATGTGATCGCCATCAGTGAAGCGATGAGTGTCGTAGCCAAATCCTATTCGTAAACTCATAATAATTTATTTAGACCATTTATATATTGCATGATTGATTCTGCAAGATGCAGATCTTCAGGTCGAGTAATTTTGATATTATCGCTACGCCCTTCAATTAATTTCACGCTTAAGCCAATTGCTTCCACTGCAGATGCCTCATCGGTGACCTCAATATTATTCTCAAAGCAATAGGTTAAAGCTTTATGCAAAACCTCAAGACGAAACATTTGTGGGGTTAATGCTTTCCATAAATGCGTGCGATCAACCGTATTATATATCTCTAAATCTGCACAATTCTGCTTGGCTTGCTTAATAGTATCACTGACAGGTGTAGCTAAAATTCCTCCTACTTCGTCATTCCGAAGCTGATGAATCAACAGATCTAAATCTGCTTCACTCAGGCATGGACGCGCAGCGTCGTGAACTAAAACAAAATCATTCTCTACTGATATTTCTTTTACTTTATTCAACGCAGCGTTTACAGAATGCGCGCGCGTTGCGCCTCCCACCACCGTATGAATCGGCTTATCCGAAGATATTTCTAACTTAGAAAACATATTGTCATTTTCATGCAACACTACCACGACACCCACAATATTTGGATGATGCAAAAAACAAGCTAGGCTAGCTTCTAACACCGTTGAATTCTGCAACGGTAGATATTGTTTAGGAACTGCCGCTCCCATCCGCTGACTTATTCCTGCAGCAGGAATGATGCCCCAGCAACGTGACAGCTGGTGATGATCATTATTTGGCAAAGTCTTTAGGCTTGCTGTCTACGATATGTATAAAAGTTTCATTTTTCTTGATCATGCCTAGTTCACTTCTGGCCCGCTCTTCGATTGCTTCAAGTCCGGTTTTAAGATCATTAACTTCCGCCTCGAGCACAATGTTACGCTGTTTGATCTCGCCATTTTTATCACGCTGCTCTGCAACGGTTTGGCGTAGCTCGATAACTTCACGAACACTGTCATCTCCAAACCAAAGCTTGTATTGCATCAACAGCAATAAACAACCTAAGAGTATTATCATTGCTTTCAACTGCAACCCGCATATTGCATGTGAGCTCGCAATTTTAGATGCGAGATCGCTTTGCCAGGCACCGCACTGGACCGAAAGACATCGTTATCACCAAGGCTTGAAGGAAGAGCAACCCAGGTGAAATGAGGCCCAGCTAAAAACCGGACAGTCCTTATTAAATAGAAACTGTATTGTATGAATATTACCATACCATCTACTTAATCAAACATTTGCAAACATTAAGAGGCGATCTCATGTTAAATGCTGTTAATTGTACTAGAGATTATAGGCCTTCATACCAGGATAATGACCCTCGACCCCCAACTCCTCTTCAATACGAATCAGTTGATTGTATTTTGCCACACGATCTGAACGGGACAATGAACCTGTTTTGATTTGTCCTGCATTGGTGGCGACCGCTAAATCTGCGATGGTGACGTCTTCCGTTTCTCCTGAACGATGTGACACTACTGCGGTATAATTTGCCGCATGCGCCATTTTGATCGCCGCCAAGGTTTCACTCAATGTTCCAATTTGATTGACTTTAATTAAAATTGAATTAGCAACTCCAAGTTCAATGCCTTTTTGCAAAATCTCAGTATTGGTAACAAACAGATCATCCCCAACTAGTTGTACTTTATTACCAATTTTTTCAGTGAGTAATTTCCAACCCTCCCAATCATCTTCCGCCACACCATCTTCGATGGTGATAATTGGATATTGATTCACCCAGTCAACCAAATAGTCGACAAATTGATTGAAATCAAAAGATTTCCCCTCTGATTGCAATTCATATTTTCCATTTTTATAAAACTCTGTACTGGCGACATCCAAACCTAAATGAATGTCTGCTCCAACTTTAAAACCTGCAATCTCTATCGCTTGCAAAATGGTCTCTACCGCTTCTATATTAGACTTGAGATCGGGGGCAAATCCACCTTCGTCACCGACCGCCGTATTGAGACCTTTTTTATGTAACACGCTCTTAAGCGCGTGAAAAACTTCTGCGCCATAACGAATCGCGTCGCTTATGCAGCTTGCGCCGGTTGGCACAATCATGAATTCTTGCATATCCACACTATTATCTGCGTGCTCCCCGCCATTAATAATATTCATCATCGGCACAGGCAGTATAAATGTATCGCCTGAGTGCAAATAACGATATAGCGGAGTTTGTTTTTCTGCGGCAGCAGCTTTAGCCACTGCCAGCGACACGGACAGTAATGCATTAGCGCCTAGACGCCCTTTATTTTTGGTGCCATCTAATTCGATCATGCGTACATCGATGGCCTCTTGCGCAAAACAATCCATACCAACTAAAGCGGATTGAATCTCAGTATTTACATTACTAACCGCCTGGCGAACACCTTTGCCCAAATAACGTTTAGCATCACCATCTCTAAGCTCCACGGCTTCCAAACTACCCGTAGATGCACCTGATGGCACTGCAGCTCGTCCCATCACTCCTGAGTCTATCAACACATCAGCTTCTACAGTTGGATTGCCGCGCGAATCAATCACTTCACGAGCATAGATGGATTTTATCTTAGACATACCTTATTTCCTTATTTTCATTTCCTATTTAATCAAACATATTTTGTTCTACGAAACCATGTCGCTTAACCGTCTGATCAATTTCTTTCAGCCCTTGCAAAAGCGACTTGATCTTAGCCAACGGCCAAGAATTTGGACCATCGCTTTTGGCCAGGTACGGATTTGGATGCGTTTCTATAAATAATCCTTCTATACCACAGGCTACAGCTGCACGCGCCATCACCGGCACAAATTCACGCTGACCACCCGAACTACCTTGCTGACCTCCTGGTAATTGTACTGAATGAGTTGCATCAAACACTACCGGGCAGTCTGTTTCACGCATGATCGCCAAAGAGCGCATATCCGATACC
>JAPUHH010000137.1 GCA_027297825.1 Gammaproteobacteria bacterium | reverse complement strand
TGCTTTACATTTGGATAGGCAATGAATTCATATATTTCACCCGCATTTTGCATCTTGCCCTTAAACGCAATGACTTGCTCTGTTGGAATAAAGTGATCACCTTCGCCATGAAAAACTACCACCCTTGCATTACCATTATCTTTTCCAGCTGGAATTTTGCACCCAGGCTGCTATGAAAGCTCGGCACCTTATCAATACCTGTCCCAATATGCGCCAAATGCAGCACTATCGCTCCACCTGAGCAGTCACCAAACACCGCCATTTTATTAGTACCGGCAACCTTTGCTCATTCAATAGCTGTAATGCTGCTTTTAACCTCTTCTCAGCTACCGACCTACATGTTGCTGGTAACTTCTTTCAAAAACTTACCTGTATCACCAGGGTGTTCTGCTAATATCAGCGTACATGTCTACCATTACACCTGGACGCTTGGTTTTTAAGTCTTGGTTACATGCAAGATAGCCTTTTAGATTTGTACCATTCACCTGGTGTTCAATTTCTTATGCCGCAATATGCGGCTGTTGTGTACTTGGCAGCTAATTGCTCATCTGCTAGCGCGATGTTATCTAATAAGTACAAAGCCTATATATAGGGTGCTATGTCGCATGTCCAACTCCTTTTCAATACTTAAAATATACAAATATATAGTACGAATTTTAGCACTAAAGCAAAAGCATGAAGAAATCCTGATATTGGTAAATTATTTGAAAACACTGCATCTGTCTAGGTGAAAATCATTAGAAATTCGCAAAATTAAATATTTCTATCGCATATGCAATCAAAAACCTGAAAATACCGTCTAAGGTTTAAGTCTTATCAAGTCATTTGACGAGGCATTAGCTAATGCATATTTAGTATTTATAAATCAAACTAGGAGATGAGTGGTAATGAAAAAACAAACTGTACTTAAATCTACGATGGCTGGAATTTTCGCACTTGGTGCCAGTATGGCCGCACAAAATGCATTTGCGGTACCCGATGCACCTCAAACATGGGAAAAATGCGCCGGAGTATCCTTGGCAGGTAAAAATGATTGTGGAGCACTAGACGGTTCACATCAATGCGCTGGACAAGCAAAAGATAACATGCTGGATACAGAATGGATCTATATTCCGGAAGGCACTTGCACAAAGATTGGCGGACTCGTTAAGGCAACAAAACCTGCTAAATAAACCGAACAGTGTCGACCATGGAAGATGACCCTTCTAAATATACTGCTAATCTGCCTACACCAGGTATTGGTGTGGGGCTTCGCTCACCTCATATAAAAGAAATTTTAGCGACTAAACCCGATATAGATTTTTTTGAGCTGCTTACGGATAACCATCTAGCCGAAGGCGGACATGCCAGACAACATGCCTACGCCATTCGACAAGATTACCCTGTAAGCATGCATTGCGTCGGAATGTCTCTGGGAGGAACCGATCCAATAGATTATGAATATTTAGCTAAAATTAAAAAGCTCGCTGATGAACTTGAGCCTGCCTGCATTTCAGATCATCTATGTTGGACATCTTTCGAGCAAAAGCACGCACATGATTTGCTTCCTCTACCCTACACAGAAGAGGCAATAAATTATGTAAGTGAACGCATCTTACAGATACAAGATTTTTTGAAGACTACTTTAGTTGTAGAAAATGTGTCGAGCTATTTAAGTTATGAATGCTCCACTCTGAATGAGTGGGAATTCTTAACGACCATTGCAGAGAAATCTAACTGCAAGATTCTACTTGACCTAAATAACATATACGTCAGCCAATATAACAATGACATAGATGCTAGAGAATATATCAAGAATATCCCACTTAACTTAGTAGCGGAAATTCACTTGGCTGGATTTGAAGATAAAGGCACCTATCTATTAGATGCCCATAATCATGAGGTATCCACACCCGTGTGGGAATTATATCAAGAAGTCATGATGCACAATCATTCAATCCCAACATTAATTGAATGGGATAATGATCTGCCACCATTCTCAACTTTAATGAAAGAGGCAGATAAGGCACGACAACACCAACAATCCGCAATAATAGATAATACAAAAATACACCAAGACAACTTTAGCCTGGCATAGAAAAATTAATTTTTATAACACAATGAGTCAACTATATAATATTCAGCATCAATTTTGGAATAGCTTAAGAAGTCTTCAAGCTGATTCTAATTGTGCGCAATTATTCTCACCAGGTGGAAAACTTTCACAACAAGAAAGACTCAATATTTACCGCAGTACAATGCGCACAGCACACACCAATGCTCTAGCGCAAACCTATAAGTGCTGTGAGAAAATTCTTGGAGAAAAATACTTTAAAATTATTTCTAGCGAATACTTTTATCAACACCCAGCTATAAATCAAAATATGAATTTATATGGGCATTCTTTTCCAAAGTTTTTAAAAAAATGGGCGCAAAATCATACTGAGTTATTAGACTACCAATATCTATCTGATTTGGCGATGCTCGAACTGGCTTACGAAAAATCTTACTATGCTAAAGAAGACCCATTATTTGATTTCATCTCACTGGCTACGCTAAATGATGGTGATCATCAAAAACTCTGTTTCAAACTAAGCGCATCCTTATTTATTTTGAAATCAAGTTATCCTATTCATGAAATCTGGCTCGCAAACCAAGAACAAGAGCATCTACAAGAAATTAATGCAACCCAAGAACCTCAATATTTATGCATTATAAGAGAAGATCTCAAACCGATTATCCATGAGATCGATCAAACCTACTGGATGACGATGAATAAAATACAAAATCATACTGCCTTAGCAAAGATGGAGGATTTTTCTTCACAAGAAATATTTGGCATCCCATTTAAAAATATTATTCCAGATCTAATCCAGAGAAAATGGATCTGTGGATATTATCTAGTAGCTGACTAGAGCAAATTATGTTTGATAAAACTGAGCTTAATAAATTTTACCGTTACTGTTTTATCTTAGTCGACAATGAAGCAGATGCTTATGATTTATTGCAAACCGCACTTGAAAAATACTTGCGTTCACCGCCCAATCAAGACTCTGCTAAAAAATATTACATGCGGACAATTATACGTAACCAGTTTATTGACCAATACCGGAGCAGTCAGAAATTCGCAGTAGAAATATTTGATGAGAATATCGTTACGAGTATCAGCGACGGGGTAGCCTCTCTAGAAGAGATTGCGATCAATGAAGACGAGGCGCATACAATATGGAATTTATTAGACTCTTCCGAACGCGAGATTATGTATTTATGGGCAATTCAAGGCTTCACCACTGCTGAAGTCGCAAAATATTTAGATATACCCAAAGGAACAATTGTGTCTAAAGTTTCAAGACTACGCAAAAGAATTATCAGCCAGATATCTTCAAATATTGAATACGGTGCTGCATGAGTAAATTTACCTTAAAAAATGCTGTGCAAAAGCACATCGATAGCATCGAACTAACGGATGTGCAATTTAGGAAATTGGTGGATATACAAGGAGATCCACATGGTATTAAATCTGAGACTACACGTTCAGATAGATATCCTAGAACATACGCCAAAATATTTGGTATTGCGGCTACTTTAGTGCTTGCCATTTCTATAGGACTATTTTATTCAAATCAACAAATCACTATCGATGAGGAAATTGCTTTTGAAGTTTCAAATAATCATTTAAAACTAAAGCCACTAGAAATTCACAGCCACCAACTAAATGACTTAAGCCGCTATTTTACTCTGCTTGATTTCAAGCTTGTTGACACCAAGATTCTAAATGATCCAAATTGGGAATTACTGGGAGGGCGATATTGCTCTGTACAAGGTAATACTGCAGCTCAACTACGCCTTAAGAACAAGCAAACCGGTGTTATTGAGACACTATACCAAGCCCCCTACTATGCAAGCCAATTTAACAATGCCCCCATTCTGGAAAATAACCAATCTCCTATAAATGTGTATGCCAAAGGGATGAGCGTTAAAATTTGGGTAGAAAAAGGTGTTTTATTTGCGTTAACCAACAATGATTTACAGAATTAAAGTTCTCATTATAGATTAACTATGCATGAACTATTTACACATGTAATACCTATACAAAGCATCTTCAATTATGACTGAGCCTGACAAATTCAGGCCTTTATTTTTAGCTTTTACAAAATCAGTTACAACTTTAATCACATCATTTTTTGTTGTGCCTTCTGCAGCACATATATGTTGCTTTTCTGACAAGTGATCAAACATCGCACCGATATAGCCCGCATACTCAGCAACAACCATTAAATCTGCTTGCCGCGATGAAGCTTGATATTTTTCCCATTCCATAGCAGCTTCTAACAGTTTTTCACCATTAAAAAAGTGATATACCACTGCATGCAAAGGCGAAAAAATATTTAATATTGCAAGAATAATAATTAATTTTTTCATTATCAATCTCCAATTTCTTAAACGAAATATATGCTTAACAAGACTGCGCCATAATACTCTATTGCAGCACATATTTTATCAGGCAAACAATAGAAGAAGGCAGCAAGCATAACAAAACCCACAGCTAAATTTGCAGGTTTACTAGGCCCTTAAAAGAACTGATCGGTAAATACATCACCGCAGAAATATTAAATGATATCGCTATCGAACACCGCAAAGGACGTTGGCTCTGGATTGGAACCACCCGCCTCGATGCGGGTCGACCTGTATTTTTGGATATCGGAAAAATTGCAATCAACAATAAGCCTAAAGCGCTCGAACTTGTTCATAATATTTTACTTGCGTCTTCCGCAGTCCCAGGCATTTTCCCACCGGGGTTAATTGATGTAGTGGTTGATAACAAGAAGTTTACCGAACTACATGTTGATGGCGGGGTAACCAGACAAGCTTTTCTATATCCCCCACAATTTATTGGTGCCGATTTGATCAAATCCTTAAACGATAAAATCGAACGAAAATCGTATATAATTCGAAATGGACGCAACCATGCTTTATATGAGCCTGTCGAGACAAACTTATACTCCATTGCCCTTAGATCACATAGCATGACAATTGAAAACAAAGCCGCCACTGATTTATATTGGATTTGCAATACCACTATAGGTGATGGTATTGATTGTAATTTGGCAATCATCCCGATATCTCTCAACTAAAACCCAACGCAATCATTTGATACAGGATATACAACAGCACTTTTTAATGTTGGATATGAGCTTTCAAAAATGGCTACCCTTGGGAAAAAAGCACCTAGCGAAGACATGCATAACGATTAAAATCACCACCAATGAATGTCAATTTTTCTAATAATTTAGGCGCTACTTTAGCTGGAGTAATTGATTACGCAAAAAAACCACTTGCTCATGCTATTTTTTCACACTGCTTTACCTGCTCAAAAGATCATCCTGCTACCTATCGAATATGCAAAGCCCTCGCAAATCATGGTATACAAGTTTTACGTTTTGATTATACCGGGCTAGGTAAAAGTGAAGGTGATTTTTCTGATACCGACTTTTCAAGCAATATTAATGACATCATAGCTGCAGTAAACTTTTTGACAGAAAACTACTCAACACCTCATCTTCTAATTGGGCACAGTCTTGGTGGAATTGCAGCGGTAGCTGCCGCATGTGAACTCAGAAACATTGATGCGGTGGTCACAATCGCTGCTCCGAGCCGACCCGCTCATGTGTTAGATCATTTTGAAGAGTATATTCCAACAATAATTAAACAAGGCTTTGCAGATGTTATGATATTTGATCGTCCATTTAGATTGACAAAAAAGTATATCGGAGATCTAAAATCTTATAATGAGCGCCACTTTACCAGGAAACTTAGCAAACCAATTCTTATTTTTCACTCGCCATATGACGATATCGTCTCGATTGACGAGGCTGCAAAAATCTTCACCGAAGCGAAACATCCTAAGAGCTTTATTTCTCTGGACCAGGCAGACCATTTAATCTCCAAGCAACAGGATGCCGAATATATCGCTGAACATATCGCAAGCTGGGCGAAACGCTATATAATTGGTCAATAAATAATGGAACAAATTTTCGATTCATGGGCTCAAAGTAAATAATCTCATTAGACTCCACCCAAATTACTACTTACGCTCGCTGAATTTCAATGAAACTTTCCGAAACGAGGGATAAATAATGCATAAACACACTCTGATTCGTTTATTTCTAGTATGCCTACTTTTAGCAAGTTCAATACAAGCGAGCGCAGATGATACAAAAGTAAAGGCAATAGTTGATTCTGCTACAAATTCAGCAAATACCTTTGCAATTGATCCAAACATGAAATGGTTTCGAGACAACATGGGTAATGCGAAAGGTGTATTTATTATTCCACAGTTGATTAAAGGTGGATTTATATGGGGCGGATCAGGAGGTAGTGGTGTACTACTGGTCAAAGGAGAAGGCAATATTTGGAGTAATCCCGCATTCTATACGATGGGCTCTGGAACATTTGGCTTTCAAATTGGTGTTGAAGTTTCGGAAATAATTTTGATGATCATGACGGATAAAGGTGTCGATGCATTACTTACCTCATCATTTAAAGTAGGCGGTGATATCAGCATTGCTGCTGGTCCAATAGGTGCAGGCGCCAAAGCACAGGTGGCAGATATCTTGGCTTTTTCTAGAACAAAGGGAGCTTATGGTGGAATTAATATAGAAGGTGCGGTAATCAAAATTCGAAAAGGCTACAACAATGATTATTATGGTGAAGCAGCCACCCCACGCTCGATACTCATTGAACGATCTGCCACAAACCCACATGCAGATAACTTGCGTACCGCCGTGGCAAACCTGGCAGCAATAAGCAGCAGTACAACTAAATAGTTTTAAGGTTAGAAAAGCTTATCAAGCTATTTTTCGTAAAATTATGATTTGAAGAAACTCAAACAACAGGACAAAAATATTCGAATATTATCGATATGATGATTCTTATCGTAAATTGTGAAAACAAAAATGCATCCGAGTTTTAACGGATTTTTTAACGCATCGTCTTCAATAAACGTGCGAGTGCTTTTGGCGCATTTGGGTCATTATCTTTGTGCCAATATCTTACGGAGTTGTAGCCGATCTCAATATGCCATTGCAAGCTGGGATCGTCAGCTTGTTGTAAAATCGTTTTTGCTTCTTGCTTAGCTTCTTTATGCGACAAGCCTTGTCGTTGCATATATGCGCCTAATAACAAATTATTTTCTTCTTCTGGCACCCCAATCGCTTCGGATAAATATGCCAAAGCACCAAAGGTATACATCATAATAACCGTTTCTTGTGACGGCGTATAACTACTTATAGGCGACATCGACTTACTTTTAATTATAAATTTTTGCAGTAAATCTAACACCTCATCGAAACTCTCGAACTGCGGCTTTTTCTTACCAATTATAGTTTCCAATACTGACACGGAGGCTTCCCTAGGTATAAATTATATAGTCGGCTAGCAGGCGAAATATCATTGGTTATCAATTGTTTGTGTTGATTGAAGCTGGGTCAAGCAACGTGTACTGGCTTGTACTAAATAGCCGACAAACAATCTAAATCATTACCATATTTACTATAAATAGCTGTGTTTTATTACTAGCTTTACAGGTTGATATTCTTGGTTGATTTACTAATGGATCAAGCCGATTTAAATCTCGGTGGATTTCCATAATCAGGATTACTACTTACACGTGTTGCCACCGTACCTACAGGAGCTGCATACCAACCTGGGTCACTATAATCACCAGGCTTCATATCATCACGCACTTTCACCGTTGTGAACATCCCACCCATCTCGATGTTTCCATAGGGCCCCTTGCCCGTCATCATGGCTAACGTGTTTTCTGGACCTTGGTGATGCCCCATGTCGACATGATCTTGATGTTCCGCCATGCCATAGCGACCCATGGCCATAAAGCCGGGGAGCATTTTTTTAATCTCTTGATCGATGTCAGTTTGATCAACGCCTAATGTATTGGGAATTTCATGTCCCATAGCATTCATGGTGTGATGAGACATATGACAGTGAAAGGCCCAATCACCAGGAACTGCAATGAACTCAATATCGCGAGTTTGTCCTACACCAATGATTTCGGTGGTCTCCGGACGCCATTGTGATTTTGACCAACGACCACCATCCGAACCGGTTACCCAAAATTGCACCCCATGCATATGAATGGGATGATTCCACATGGATAAATTACCCATGCGTACGCGAACCCGTTCACCGGTACGTGCAACGACTGGATCAATTGCCGGAAACACTTTGCTGTTGAAGGTCCATAGATCAAAATCTTGCAAAACGGATGGATCGGGTCGATAGGTGCCAGGATGCATGGCCCAGTTGTGGGTTAGAAAACAGTAATCGCGATCTATAGGTGTTGCTTCACCATTACGAGGGTGAATAATAAACATGCCCATCATGCCTACCGCCATTTGCACCATCTCATCGGCATGCGGATGGTACATCTGAGTACCGTGTTGTTTCAGGGTGAACTCGTATGCAAAAGTTTCGCCCGGTTTGATTTGAGGTTGGTTTAACCCCCCGACACCATCCATGCCACTCGGTAGCAAAATGCCGTGCCAATGAATTGTGGTATGTTCTTTTAAACAATTGGTCACCAAAATTCGCACACGATCGCCTTCCACTGCCTCAATCGTAGGCCCGGGTGTGGTGCCGTTATAGCCCCAACATTTAGCTACGCTACCGGGCGCAAACTCATGTTCAATTTCTTCCGCGACCAAATGAAATTCCTTCACCCCATTTTTCATTTTGTACGGCAAAGTCCATCCATTCAGCGTGCGTACCGGAACATAGGGTTGGTTTGCTCTGGTTTGTTTCGATACCGCTGCTGTAGTTGCAACGGACTCAATGGTTTTTGCAGTAGCAGTTGGTGCTACTGTTGCCGCCAATGCTCCCGCCCCGGTATACGTTAAAAATTCGCGTCGTGAGGTCATGGTGAATCTCCTTTTATGTCTTAGTGTTCGCCGTGAGCGTCATGCTCGTTTTTTGGTGTGGTGGGTTTGTTGGAGTTGCTTTCCATATTATGTTTCGAGTGATCTGCTGGCTCCGCGTGTGCATCGTATTTGTCATTAGTTGTCATGTTGGAGTCTTTCCGCATACCGCCGTGTCCTGAATGATCAGCGCTACTAGATTTAGGAGCTATGTAATCTTCAACGTTGAGATGTTCCTTGCCTACATTTACACTACTGGGCAAGGTGTTACCGACTGCACGGGTAAGTTCTGTGCGTGCCAGCCAGTAATCGCGAACCACTTCGAGGTAACCTTGATAGGCATTGTATTCTTGCTGTTTAGTCACGAGCAGCTCAAATATTCCGATTAACATAAAGTTTTCTTCTTCTTGCGCACGACCAACCGCTTCAATACGTGCAGGTATAAGTCTTTCGCGATACTCATTCACACGTGCTTTGGTATTCTGAGTGGCGGCGTGTGCTAAGCGCACACCGTTTTCGACCTCCATGCTTAAGCGTTCAACTTCTGCAATGGCAATTTTTAGTTCTGCATCGGCACGTAGTAATGAATCGCGATTCTGAGTGAAAATCGGTATTTCC
>JAPUHH010000136.1 GCA_027297825.1 Gammaproteobacteria bacterium | reverse complement strand
TGGGTAGGCATTTGAAAAATTTTCAGCGCGTTGCTGTATGCTTGGCCCATTATCTATATATATAGAGTCTAATAATTTTGAGTAAGGTGATATTTCTTTCGTTGAGTAATGGTTTTTATTGGTATTAGGATCGATGCAATCTTTGATAGCAAAATCAGGTCTTGAAGAAAGCTGTGCATTGCTTGCATATATAAATAGATGCAACTGGGATTGATCTTCTATTTTTCTAAATACAGATAATTCGCATTCTGAAAGTTTGTCTAGACCGATACTGTAAAAAATTTCATGTTTAGAGAATTCAGACTGCTGCAAAGCGTGAATGTAAGTTTCAACCGGGTCAAGCATACTTTCTTGTGAAAGCTGCTGTTGCCAAGCTTGCCACAGAGTGGTTACTAGTGTGGCATCTTGGCTAAGTGCGTATGAAGTATGCTCGTTTAGTTTGTTTTGGTTAAAATGGTTTTGAAATTTTAATGGATCAATATTATTGAGTGTCATGTCATCAAAAAATGATAACAACTCATTAGCAATGATCCATGGGTTTGTGTTTGCAAATAAGCTTGATTGTTGGTTTATGGCATCGACCAAAATAAGCTCTCGTGCATATTGTGATAGCAGAGGTTTGTTGGGCGCCTGCATAGAAAGTGCCCATTTTCGTAGCGTTGTGCAGTTTGGAGATAGTAGAGCAGGGTAACCCTGCTTGAATGCGTATTTTGTCAGCTTATCTAGTAGTGGCTTTTGCGCAAGATTGTTGGATAAGAAGATTGTGACGGTGCGAAGATCTGGGAGTAGATGCTGCTGCTGCTTTAGGATATCTCGGCACGCAATATCCAACAGATCATTTGAATAGTGAACGATGTGTGTATTACGAGAGATGTGCAAAAGCTTTTGTGGTTTCAAAATTGAATAACTGAAGTATTATTCTTCTAGATATTGACGTTTACTATCTTTCAGTTCCCACTCTTCAGCATCTTCTGGGGCAGGTTTCATGGTCGTGATGACCGGCCACTTGGCTGATAATTGTTCATTGAGCTGCAGAAATTCATGTTGCTCTTTACTCAAATCATCTTCACAGACTATGGCTTCTACGGGGCATTCCGTTTCGCACATCGCGCAGTCAATACATTCCTCAGGATCTATCACCAGCATATTAGGCCCTTCATGAAAGCAGTCTACCGGACAGACTTCGACACAGTCCGTATATTTACACTTAATGCAAGGCTCAGTTACAACAAACGTCATGAGAATATAAATTTAGGTGAAATGGATCGGTTAGTTATTGTAGGTAAAAGTGTTACAGAAGAGAATATTAATTCTGAAGTGATAGTATATTCAGATGAGACTTTAACTGTATCGCAGTTTGTCGATTAGATTGATATTAAAATAGGCATATAAGCTAAATAGATTGAAAAGTATGCATAAGGTTCTAGTGACAGGTGGAGCAGGGTTTATCGGTTCACATACCGTAGATCATTTGTTGGAGCGAGAACAACATGTGGTTGTGCTCGATAATTTCTCTTCTGGAGATAAGCGTAATCTACCCCTTGGGCACCCACAGCTTAAAGTAGTTGAAGGTGATATTCGCGATGTCTCGGCTGTGGCAGAAGCGGCGGAAGGCATAACGCACTGTTTGCACCTGGCTGCTCAAGTATCCGTAGTGAAGTCACTTGAAGACCCTGCAGATTCAGCGTCACAAAATATTTTGGGCTTTATTAATGTCCTTAATGCAGCGAAGAATAATAAAGTAGAGAGATTTGTCTATGCTTCTTCTGCAGCGGTCTACGGTAATCCAGTTTCTTTGCCGCTGAATGAAACTGTGTCACTCAATCCAGAGTCACCATATGGGCTTGAGAAGCAGATTAATGAATTATATGTAGACTTGTTTAAAGGCTTATATGCTATTTCGGCATGTGGTATGCGCTATTTTAATGTTTATGGTCCAAGGCAGGATCCAAAGTCACCCTATGCTGGCGTTATTGCACTTTTTTCTAATGCGATTCAAGCAAATCAGCCATTAACAATTTTTGGTGATGGATTGCAAACTAGAGATTTCATCTATATAAATGATGTTGCACGTGCAAATGTTGTAGCATTAGGTTCGGATTATCAAGGTGCGTTAAATATTGCAACTGGTGCAACCGTTACCTTGTTGGAGCTAATTGAGACCATAGAAAAAATTGTCGGTAATAAATGTGACAAGGAATTCAAACCGGCAAGAGAGGGAGACATTAAACACTCCGCTGCAAGCGCATCTGAGCTGCATAAGTCGCTTAAGATGACAGCAAGACATTCGCTTGAAGAGGGTTTGCGTGAACTATTGAATGAGCTAGTTCGAGTATAGCTAGAGCAAAGCTTTGAGTTTATACAATATTTCTAGTGATTCTTTAGGGCTCAGGTCATCTGGGTTTATCTCCAATAAATATTCCACCACGGGGGGATTCAGGTCTTCTTCCAGATCTAGCCCAAGTTGTGCGTTTGTATTGATGTTATCTGCCCATTTGGTAGAAAACTCTAATTGCTTAAGTTTCGATTTAGCGCTTGCAATTACAGATTTAGGAATGCCTGCGAGTTGTGCAACTTGCAAACCATAACTTTGATTTGCTGGCCCTCTTTTACTGCATGTAAAAATATTACTCGATCATTATGTTCAATGGCATCAATATGCACATTATGAATATTGCGGAAAGATTCAGGTAGTTGTGTGAGTTCAAAATAGTGCGTAGCAAACAAAGTGAAAGATTGGTTTACCATGCTTAGATGTTCTGCGCATGACCAAGCAAGCGATAGGCCATCATAAGTACTGGTGCCACGACCAACTTCATCCATAAGAACGAGACTCTTATCGGATGCATTATTTAGGATGTTTGCCGCTTCGGTCATTTCAACCATGAAGGTGGAGCGACCGGTGCTCAAATCATCGGATGCGCCAATGCGCGTGTAAATGGCATCAATTGGCCCAAGTTTGGCCGCCTCGGCAGGAACATAACAACCGGTATAGGCTAACCAAGCGATCAAGGCGATTTGTCGCATATAGGTTGATTTGCCACCCATATTGGGCCCGGTAATGAGTAGCATTTTACGCTGCTCATCTAGCGAGACATCATTGGCCGTAAACGGTTCGTGTTGTACTTGTTCAATTACAGGGTGCCGACCTTGTTTAATTTTGATGCAGGTTTTGTCTGTAAAAGTTGGTTGTACATAGTTTAAAGATTTAGCGCGCTCTGCAAATGTTGCTAATACATCAATTTGTGCTAGTCCCCGCGAACAACGTTGCATTGTATTTAATTCATTTAATAAGCTCAGTAGTAATTGCTCATAGAGGAATTTTTCACGTTTAAGTGCGCGTTCTTTAGCGTTTAGCACTTCATCTTCAAATTTCTTCAGCTCAGGTGTGATGTAGCGCTCAGTATTTTTTAAGGTTTGTCTGCGTGTATAATGTTCAGGCGCTTGATTGGCTTGGTTACGGGAAATTTCGATGTAATAACCATGTATACGGTTGTAGGCAACTTTGAGAGAAGATATTTTAGTTGCCGCTTTTTCTTGTTGTTCTAAGTTCACAAGAAATTGATTTGCATTACTACTTAAGTTCCGTAATTGATCTAGCTCCTCATCATGCCCTGATTTTATTACGCCACCGTCTCGAATCAGTGCGGGTGGTTCTTTATTTAGCGCATTGGTTAGAATAGATGCAAGTTGTTCATGCCCATTTAGTAAATCTAAGGAGTTGCATAGTAGCTCGCTGTTATATTTAGTTAGCGCTTGTTGAATACATGGGATTAATTCCAAGGTTCGACGCAATGCATCCAGGTCTCTCGGTTGTGCAGTTTGCAAGGCAATACGACTGCGTATTCGTTCTATGTCGTTAATATCCGAGAGTAAATCATGCAGAACTGTATAGTCATTAACATGGATAAGCTCAGCAATAGCGGCGTGTCTTTTTAGTAATGTTGTTTGTGCACGTGTAGGTTGGTTTAACCATGTGCGTAAACAGCGTGCACCCATCGCACAGGCAGTTTTATCTAAAACTCCAATGAGACTGTGTTGGGTTTTTCCATGTGTGGATTTTTCAATTTCAAGATTGTTGCGCGATACTGTGTCGATGAGTAGATAGTCATCTTTATGGTGAACTTTTAAACCATCAATATGTGGCAATGCAGATTTTTGTGTGTCTTTAACAAACTGCAGCACGGCTCCTGCTGCGGCAATGGCTAAAGGGTGCTCTTGGCAGCCATAGCCACTTAGATCTTTAGTGCTAAATTGTTTGCATAAAGCGGTAGCTGCGCTTTGGTATTCAAAATGCCAGGTGGGCAAGTGTTTTATTGTGTATTTTTCATTAATGTAAAGTTGCGTATCTTCTGTAACTAAAATTTCTGCAGGTTGTATACAGCTAATTCACTTTCAAATTCTTCTATGCAGTGGCAAGTTTGTAATATAAAGCGACCAGAACTTAGATCTAAGTAAGCAAGCCCTACTTCTTGACGGGCAGGGTAGACTGCTAACAAATAATTGTCTCTACTAGGTTGCAGCAACTCGTCTTCTATAACGGTACCCGGCGTGACGACGCGTGTAACTTTGCGTTCGACCAAGCCTTTGTCGGTTGCTGGGCCGCTGATTTGATCGCAAATAGCGACCGACTCACCCAAACGTAGTAATTTTGCTAAGTAGTTTTCCGTAGCATGAACAGGAACGCCTGCCATCGGAATTTCATTAACGGAATTTTTATTGCGAGAAGTTAGTGTAAGGTTAAGTAACTGAGCCGCGCGTTTTGCATCTTCAAAAAATAACTCGAAGAAATAACCCATACGGTAAAACAACAGCATGTCCGGATATTCTGCCTTGATGCGTAAATATTGTTGCATCATAGGGGTGTGTTTTATGGGGGGGCGTGCGATCATAGTGGCAGTCTAACGAAGAAAAATATTTTAGACAGTAGAAAATCGCACTCCAAATGTCTGGTTCTTGTTCCTCAAATACTCAACCGTTAGTGCTAATGTTTGCACGGCTTATGAAGGATCAACAACTTACATTGGCAACGTCCGAATCTTGCACGGGGGGGATGCTTGCACAGCTCTTTAAGGCAATACGCGGCAGCTCAAAGTGGTTTGAATGTGGTTTTGTGACGTATAGTGATGCATCAAAAACTCGTTTGTTAGGTGTGCAAGCTAAAGTGTTGGATGAGCATGGAGCAGTAAGCAAGAAAACTGCCGAGCAAATGGCGTTGGGTGCACTGCGCAATAGTGCTGCTGATATATCTGTATCGATCACTGGCATTGCTGGGCCTGATGGGGGGTGTGTGAATAAACCGGTGGGTACCGTCTATATTGCAATTGCCAGGTTAAAACAGGATCCAGAGGTTACACATTATTTATTTAAAGGCGATCGAGATTCGATACGAAAACAGGCTACTCTTGCAGCGATTTCTCAGTTGGTTGAGCAAATAAGTTAAATTATACAGTGAGTAAAAAACGGTTATTTTTTGGCCTAGTGCCAGAACAGGGAATTCGTGATCAGCTCATTGAGGTTGCTAAGTCATTTCCTATTGTTAAAGGTGTGAGGCCAATCTCAAACGATAACCTGCACATTACTTTGCTATTTTTAGGTGATGTGGAAGAAAATGTACGTAAGTGTCTAGAAAAAAAGGTAATTCAAACATTTATTCAAATCTTTACAGTCCGGCTGGATCTATATGGTTATTTTAAAACTTCACAGGCGATGTGGCTCGGGAGTGCTTCTTGTCCTGGTGAGTTAACTAGGTTAGTTAAACATCTAAAATCTATAGGAGTTCAATCTGGTGTTAAGTTCGATGATCGCCCGCATAAACCACATGTAACCTTGTTTCGAAACGTATCGAGTGCGGATTTTCCTAATGTGCCGATCTCTATAAATTGGAATGTGCATGAATTTCATTTGTTGGAATCCGTTCCCGATGGGAAAACAACTCGCTATAATAAAATAGCTACGTATCGATTAATGGATGAGTAATGAGCATTTAGCTACTTAAAAATATGTGATAATTCGTAGTGATAAATCAATTTCAAATTTTGAGGTGAGCAGTGGACGAAAATCGTAAGAAGGCGCTTACGGCCGCATTAGGCCAGATCGAAAGGCAGTTTGGGAAAGGTGCGGTGATGCGTCTTGGCGATTCTGCTGCCGCACGCGATATTGAAGTGATCTCAACCGGTTCATTGGCGTTGGATGTGGCCTTAGGGATAGGAGGTCTGCCAAAAGGACGGGTAGTTGAAATTTATGGTCCGGAATCTTCGGGTAAAACGACGCTTGCCCTGCAAGTTATCTCGGAATGCCAAAAAAATGGTGGGACTGCTGCATTTATTGATGCCGAACACGCATTAGATCCAATTTATGCCGAAAAGATCGGCGTCAGTATAGATGATTTGTTGGTTTCGCAACCCGATAACGGTGAGCAAGCATTAGAGATCACCGACATGCTAGTCCGTTCAGGAGCAGTGGATGTGGTGGTTGTGGATTCGGTTGCTGCGCTTACACCGCGTGCTGAAATCGAAGGGGACATGGGTGATTCGCATATGGGTTTGCAAGCACGTTTGATGTCACAAGCTTTACGTAAATTGGCCGGTAATATCAAACGCTCCAATACCATGGTCATTTTCATTAACCAAATTCGTATGAAAATCGGCGTGATGTTTGGGAGTCCAGAAACTACTACTGGGGGTAATGCACTTAAATTTTACGCCTCAGTACGTCTTGATATTCGCCGCATTGGTGCTATTAAGAAAGGTGATGAGATACTTGGCAATGAGACGCGCGTAAAAGTTGTTAAAAATAAAGTGGCACCGCCATTCAAAAAAGCAGAATTTGAAATTTTATATGGCGAAGGCATCTCTAGATTAGGCGAAGTCATTGATATGGGAGTAGAAAATGATCTTGTTGATAAAGCTGGATCTTGGTATAGCTATAACGGCGAACGCATTGGACAGGGTAAAGACAATTCACGTACTTATTTAAAAGAACATCCTGAGATTGCTGAAGAGATTGAAGCAAAATTGCGCACACTATTGCTACCTAGTGCAGATGATCTCAATCAAGACATAGAAGAAGTTGACGAGGTTGAAGCCACTGAAACCTGAGCGTTCCATACGAAATACTGCACTTGATCTACTTTCTAGGCGGGAACACTCTCGCCTAGAGCTCACAAAAAAACTAAAAACAAAAGAATTTTCACTAAGTGAGATTGATGAAATGCTTGATTGTTTGGTTAGCGAAGGGCTGCAAAGTGACGAGCGCTATGTCGAAAGCTATGTTCATTCACGAGGGCGTCGGGGATTTGGCCCATTACGAATCAAACTAGAATTGCAAGAAAGAGGTGTTGCTTCTGACCTTATTGATATGTATGTAGATTTTAATGATCAAAACTGGTTCGAGGTTGCGCATAGAGAGTATGAGAAAAAATTTGGAGCAGAAGTTACCAAATCAGCAAAAGATCGGGCTAAACGCATGCGTTTCTTACAATCTCGTGGATTTACTGGTGATATAATTCAAAAAACATTTGCAGCATTTTCGGAGCGCTGAATACAACGTTCGCTGTAAATAATAAAGGGATATCGCAACAAGGCGGGAATAGCATGGAAACCAGCGCAGAACTTCGCAGCGCATTTTTAAACTACTTTAAACAAAACGACCATGAGATTGTGCCGTCTGGCCCTCTCGTGCCTGCTAATGACCCTACCTTGTTATTCACCAATGCTGGAATGGTGCAATTTAAAGACGTTTTCTTAGGTAAAGAGTCTCTTAACTATACACGTGCCACTTCTAGCCAGCGCTGTGTGCGAGTAGGCGGTAAACATAATGATTTAGATAACGTAGGTTATACCGCTAGACATCACACGTTTTTTGAAATGTTAGGCAACTTTAGTTTCGGTGATTACTTTAAACGTGAAGCCATTCACTATGCTTGGGAATTTCTCACTAAAGTTGTGCAATTGCCTGAAGAGTGCTTATGGGTAACCGTATATGAGGAAGATGAAGAAGCTGCCGATATTTGGTTAAAAGACATCAATGTGAATTCGCAACGTTTCTTACGTATTGGCGCAAAAGATAATTTTTGGGCCATGGGCGACACAGGCCCTTGTGGCCCATGTACTGAAATATTTTATGATCATGGCGAAAAAGTTCAAGGCGGTCCACCAGGTACACCTGAGCAAGAAGGCGATCGTTACGTAGAAGTATGGAACTTGGTTTTTATGCAATACGAACGCGATAAACAAGGAACACTTAATGTTTTGCCAAAACCATCAGTCGATACTGGGATGGGTTTGGAGCGTTTAGCGGCAATTTTGCAGGGCGTGACCAATAACTACGATACCGATCTTTTCGTAAAGATTATTAAAACCACTGCAGATATTGCTAAAGTAACAGATACCTCTGCTGCATCTCTACGTGTGATCGCTGATCATATTCGATCATGCAGCTTTTTGATTGCAGAGGGTGTGGTCCCATCGAATGAAGGACGAGGTTATGTGTTGCGCCGCATCATTCGCCGTGCGGTACGCCATGGGAATAAACTCGGCATTCAAGAACCGTTCTTTCACAAGTTAGTGCAGCCGCTGATAGAGAGTATGGGCCAGGCCTATCCAGACTTGATGGATGCAAGTGAACGTGTGCAAAAAACATTAGAGAATGAAGAACACCGGTTTAGTGAAACGCTGAATCAAGGCATGCGCATCCTACAAGAAGATATAGATAAATTATCTGGCAATACCATTTCTGGTGAAACTGTTTTTAAGCTCTATGACACCTATGGATTCCCCGTAGATTTAACTGCGGACATTGCACGAGAACGCCAACTTAATATTGATGAACCAGGCTTTAATAAATATATGGAGGCGCAGCGAGAACGTGGTCGACAAGCGAGTCGTTTTGATATCGCTTACGATGCTTCGCTTGCGGTGCAAACTCGTTCAGAATTTACGGGCTATGAACACATGCAAGATCAAGCAGTGGTACAAGAATTATTTGTAAATAATAAAAGTGTAAAAACCATTACAGAGGGCGAGTCAGGAGTCATTGTATTAAGTCAAACTCCTTTTTATGGTGAATCAGGCGGCCAAGTCGGTGACCAAGGTGTTTTAAAAAATGATGTGGCAATGTTTGAAGTGGCAGATACAAAAAAGCTAGGTGATGTGAATGTCCATCTTGGCAAACTTACGTCTGGCTCTCTTGCAGTAAATGATCGAGTGGTTGCACAAGTGGATGAAAAGCAAAGGCGAGCAATAGTACTAAATCATTCCGCGACGCATTTAATGCATGCGGCATTGCGTCAAGTATTAGGAGAACATGTTCAACAAAAAGGTTCTTTAGTAGCGCCTGATCGATTGCGTTTTGACTTCTCTAATGATGTGCCTGTAAGCGAACAAGAATTGGAACGCATTGAAACTATTGTAAATAATCAAATTCGTGAAAATAGCGCGGCTACTGCAAAAACCATGTCAAAAGATAAAGCACTTGCTGCAGGTGCGATGGCCTTATTTGGAGAAAAATATGGCGATGAAGTGCGCGTACTTTCAATTGGTGAATTTTCTGTGGAATTATGCGGTGGAGTTCACGTGCAGCGAGCTGGGGACATTGGATTATTTAAAATTGTTTCAGAGTCTGGAATAGCATCAGGTGTGCGCCGAATTGAAGCGGTTACAGGGGATGCAGCGTTGCAGTGGATTACCGAAACTGAGAATCAATTGTCTAATATTGCAAGTTTAGTTAAAGCGTCTAAAAGTGCTGCCAAAGATAAAATAGCACAGCTTCTTGAACGCAATCGCGTTTTGGAAAAAGAGTGTAACCAGCTCAAATCAAAACTAGCATCACAAGCAGGAAGTGACTTAAGTAAAGATGCAATTGAAATTGATGGGTTGAAAGTGATCGCGCATAAAATTGATGGTGCAGACCCTAAGTCTCTACGCGATACCTTAGATCAACTCAAGAATAAATTGGGTAGCGCTGCGATTGTGTTGGCGACATCCAATGGCTCTAAAGTGAGTCTTATTGCAGGTGTGACCAAAGATCAAACCAAGCGCATTAAGGCGGGAGATCTTGTCAATGCTGTTGCTATACAAGTTGGTGGTAAAGGTGGTGGCCGACCGGATATGGCGCAAGCCGGGGGTAATAATCCTGCTGCTTTAGATGCAGCATTGCAATCGGTACCAGATTGGGTTCGTGCTAACTTAAGGTAATTGCTGCAATTCAATCAATTTTGAAAAAATCGCATGATAATTTGCAATAATTGCTGTGTTATAAACTGTGTGGAACATGCTCACTTGCAATAGCTGTTGTGTAAGTGCTGTGGCACTATATGTTCAGGCTAACTTTCATTAGCAGCTGCGTTATTATCAATGTTTAAAAAGCGACATGCTAATATTAAATAGCGTTCTTTTAATTTTTATCACTTTTTGCACAATAATATTTTCATGGATCGTAATGTAAGATGACGCTGATCGTACAAAAATATGGAGGGACTTCGGTAGGCACTGTTGAACGTATCGAACTTGTCGCTGATAAAGTATTTGCGGCACAAAAGCAAGGCCATCAAATAGTAGTTGTGGTATCGGCAATGAGTGGTGAAACCAATCGCTTAATGGCATTAGCGAATGATATACAGGGCGAATTTGCACATGGGCGAGAATTAGACGTTTTACTCTCTACCGGAGAACAGGTCACTATTGCATTACTTTCAATGGCACTACAAAAGCGTGGTTGTGCAGCCATTTCATCTACTGGAGCGCAATTAAATATTCTTACAGATAACAAACATAATAAAGCACGAATTCAAAATATTGATGCAGACCGACTAAAAAGATTATTAGATGCTGGCAATGTCGTCGTCGTAGCAGGTTTTCAAGGTGTGGATGATGAAGGTAATATCACAACGCTCGGTCGCGGAGGGTCGGATACGACGGCGGTAGCTTTGGCAGCTGCGGCGAAAGCGGACGAATGCCAGATCTACACAGATGTAGATGGGGTTTACACTACTGATCCTAGAATAGAGCCGAACGCAAGACGCTTGAATCGCATTACCTTTGAAGAGATGCTTGAAATGGCTAGTCTTGGGTCAAAAGTATTGCAAATTCGTGCGGTAGAATTTGCAGGTAAGTATGATGTGCCGCTTAGAGTACTATCTTCATTTGAAGAGGGGCCTGGCACCTTAATAACGTATGAGGAAGACAGCATGGAAGATCCGTTCATCTCCGCTATTGCTTTTAATCGTGATGAAGCTCAACTGACCATTAAAGGGGTTCCTGACCAACCAGGCGTTGCGGCCCAAATTTTGAGCCCAATTTCGGCTGAAAACATCGAAGTGGACATGATTGTGCAAAATGTTGGTTCAGATGGGAACACTGATTTTACCTTCACTGTACATAGAAATGACCATAATAAAGCACTGAAAGTACTTGAAAATACTGTAAAAAAACTTGGTGGAGGGCAGATAGGCGGAGATCCCAATATCGTAAAACTTTCTATAGTTGGGGTTGGAATGAGGTCTCATGCTGGAATTGCGAGTAGAATGTTCACAGCTTTAGCAGATGAGAAGATTAATATTAAAATGATCTCTACCTCGGAGATAAAGATTTCGGTCGTAATCGAGGAAAAATACCTTGAACTTGGTGTTCGAACACTGCATGAAGTCTTTGAGTTAGACAAAGCAAAAGCGGAGAGGAATCAAGCGGCCAGCGCATAAGATAAAAAACAACAAAACAGCTTTGGATGGAGAGAAACCACAGGAGCACGGTCACAAATGACTTGTTAAATCGTGCATTGGTAAAATAAAAAATAAAAACGGACTACTAGGAGATACGGGAATGCTGATTTTGACTAGGAGAGTCGGCGAGACGCTGATGATTGGAGATGATGTCACAGTTACTGTGCTAGGAGTGAAGGGCAACCAAGTTCGCATAGGTGTCAACGCACCCCGAGATGTGGCGGTACACCGTGAAGAAATATATGAGCGTATTAAACGTGAAAAGGCGCAGGCGAAAGAATCTACTGGATAAAACCTAGCGTATATTCTGCTAAATAGTTTTCGTAGTGGATAAGTCAGAGGTTGGGTCTGACAATGGGTGGCGGCTGTAAGTAATTATTCTTAATTAAAAAAACATATAGGCCAATCTGATAAACAGGCGTTAGCCATAGATGATAACAAGCGAGATCCAGAAGATTTCACCAAAGAAGAACTTAGACAAATCCTCACCGATTATCGTGTCAAAGATTCAATTAAGGATGAGAAACTAAAGCATTAGCTGTAGCTTTAAATCTCTTTACTTGCAATCTGTTCCCTATGAATTAGGTAAAAGCGACCCATGTGTCGTATTTGCACCCATCCACTCTACTGGTGCAAGTTCATTATAATTATAGATACTGTTTCCAGAACGACAGCGACACAGTGCTCGCGGTATATGATGACATTCGTAAGACTTACGATGGACCTGTCGATCTGGCAACGGATTTTATGGTCTGGAACATCACCAAGGACGAGATTCGCAAACGGATGGCGGTGCCGAACCATGAGAGTTTCCCAACACCAGCACAACGGCAAAAACAACCGCC
>JAPUHH010000135.1 GCA_027297825.1 Gammaproteobacteria bacterium | reverse complement strand
TCTTTAGAGGTCTTTAGAGGTCTTTAGAGGTCTTTAGAGGTCTTTAGAGGTCTTTAGAAATCTACAAAGTCATTGAAATATAGTAAATTTCATAAACTTCGCTAGTTAGATTGACGATTCATCATCGACTTTTCGGTAGAGCTTAGAACGCCTCTTAAGATATTAACTTCAACCTGGGTAAGACGAGCACGGTTATAGAGGTGACGTAGCCGCCGCATCAATAACCTAGGTTGCTTTGGATCTAGGAAGTCGATACCACATAAAACTTCTTGCAGATGCTCAAAAAACCGTTCCAACTCATCTGCCGAGGCGAGCACACCCTCATCTTCCATCCTTGCCGGCGCTTGGTCTAAAGTTGCTATAAAAATTTCATAGCAAATCACTTGTACCGCGGCGGCTAAATTTAATGAGCCAAACTCCCAGTTGGTAGGAATAGTAGTGGCATACTGACACAAGTCCATCTCTTCATTGGACAAACCACTGCTCTCTCGCCCAAAAACAATGGCAACACTGCCGTACTGTAATTCCTGCCAAACCCTTTTGCCTAGTTCGCGAGGCGCAATCTCCGGACATGGCAAACCTCGCTCACGTGAACTCGTGCCCACCACAAAAGTGCAATTGCTCACGGCCTCGCTCAATGAATCACAAACTACTGCACGCTCTAAAACATCTACTGCGCTCGTTGCACGCACTGTAGCTTGGTTATCTGGAAAAGATTTTGGCTTTACTAAAATTAAATTTTCCACTCCCATGGTTTTAGCTGCGCGCGCTACCGCACCGATGTTGCCTGAATGCGAAGGCTCCACAAGTACAATTTGGATTTGGTTAGACTTATTCACTCAGAAACCTAATGTGTTGATCAAATTCTTAGCAGGTAGTATTTACTACTGAGTGTATACGCATTTTATTGGACAATGCTATGCTGTCTTTATTATCGGCTAACCATCATCTACCTCACCCAACCATGCAAGCGACATTAAATATCGCCATTAACGCTGCCCGTGAAGCAGGGAAAATTATTATTCGCAACATGGCACGGATAGATTCTCTATCCATCCAAACCAAACAAAAAAATGATTTCGTTAGCGAAGTAGATTACCAAGCCGAACAAGAAATCATTCACATTATCCGACGCGCCTATCCACAACACAGCATTCTTGCTGAAGAAAGTGGCCATCGAGAAGGAGATGAAAACCAATGGATCATAGATCCACTGGATGGAACCATAAATTACTTACACGGCATTCCCCACTACTGCGTTTCTATCGCACTACGTCATCAACAGCGATTAGAGATAGCGGTAATTTATGACCCATTTAAAGATGAATTATTTTGTGCGGGTCGCGGCAATGGCGCAATATTGAATGATCGAAAACTAAGGGTAGCAAAATTAACCAGCTTTGATGGCGCACTAGTAGGCACTGGCTTTCCTTTTCGTGAGCATGACAATATAGACCCTTATTTAGCTACCTTGCGCGAACTCATTCTGCATACATCGGGGATTCGCCGTACAGGATCTGCCGCATTAGATCTGGCCTATGTCGCAGCAGGTCGTCTAGATGGGTTTTGGGAATTTGGCCTGAACACCTGGGACATTGCAGCGGGTTGTTTACTGGTGCAAGAAGCGGGTGGCTTAGTCGGCGATCATCATGGTGGCAGTACCCACTTAGATACTGGCAATATTGTTGCAGCCAATCCTAAGGTATTTCGTTTAATGTTAAACGCAATCCATACTGTAACGAACGAATAGTTTCTTATGCTTAACGACTAAACTTGACTGCCGTCTTCGTTGACCCCTTCTTTTTCAGCGATCATCAAATCTTCTTTACTAATATTGAGCACCAACAAGGATGAGCTTGCAATATAAATAGAAGAATACGTACCCACTACCACACCTACAATTAAGGCAATGGAAAATGCGTGAATAACCTTGCCTCCAAATAAGAACAATGCGACCAATACCAATAAGGTGGTAACAGATGTCATTAATGTCCGTGACAGGGTTTGATTAATCGAAGTATTAAGGATGGCTTCAGAAGTTGATTTACGGATAAGTCGGAAATTTTCGCGAATTCTGTCAAACACTACAATCGTGTCGTTAAGTGAATAACCAATCACCGCCAATAATGCTGCCAACACCGTGAGGTCAAACTCCACTTGAGTGACGGCAAAAAAACCTACCACTAAAATCACGTCGTGAATCAAAGCGGCGACCGCGCCTAGCGAAAAACGCCATTCAAATCGTAACGCCACATAAATGAGAATACCAATTAGCGCATACAGCATGGCAAGACCACCCTTGTCGCGCAATTCATCACCCACCTGTGGTCCGACGAACTCCACTCGACGCATCTCAGGCTTAGCATCAAAACTAAGCACATCAATCACTCTATTACTCAGGGTTGCTTTGTCTTCATCCGTTACGGCTACTGGTAAACGAATCAGCACATCTTTGGTGGTACCAAAGTGCTGCACAATTGCGTCTTCAAATCCATCCGAGGTTAAAGCCTGACGAACTTTTACCAGCTCCACTGATTCCGGATAACCAATCTCCACCAAAGTGCCACCGGTGAAATCAATACCCAGATTTAAACCGCGCATAAACATGGCTGCAATGGAAATAAAGATCAGCGCAAGTGAAATTACTATTGCAAGCTTACGCTTCCCAATGAAGTCAATATTAATTTTGTCTTTTATAAATTGCATAAGAGCTATACCGCAAGTGTTGGCGACTTTTTGTTGCCGTAATACAAATTAATAATTGCACGTGTGCCCATAATCGCCGTGAACATGGAACATAAGATGCCTATTGATAGCGTCACCGCAAAACCTTTAATGGGACCGGTACCAAAAACAAACAGCACCAGCGAAGCAATTAAAGTGGTGATATTGGCATCAGCAATGGTGGATAACGCCTTAGCATAACCCGCGTGAATACTAGCCTGTGGAGAATTACCATTACGCAATTCCTCTCTAATACGTTCAAAAATTAATACATTCGCATCCACCGCCATGCCCACTGTCAGCACAATCCCCGCGATACCGGGAAGTGTAAGCGTAGCGCCAGGTATTAACGACATGATGCCAATAATCAATACTAAGTTGGCTGTTAAAGCCAAATTCGCAACGAGGCCAAATAAGCGGTAATACAAAGCCATAAAAATCATCACTAAGATAAAGCCAATCGCGATCGACTTCTTGCCGAGCTGAATATTTTCTTGCCCAAGACTTGGGCCCACGGTGCGCTCTTCTACAATTTCTACCGGCGCGGCTAATGCACCTGCACGCAGTAATAAGGACAGTTTGAGTGCTTCATGCGTAGAATCTAAACCTTCAATTTGGAAACGCTTGCTTAACTGCTCTTGAATACGCGCAACACTGATCACCTCTTCGCTTTTTATTGTTTTTCTTATTTTCTTGCCATCTTTATCAATGATCACAACTTTATTATCGATAAAGACTACTGCCATTAATTTTTTAATGTTTTCTGCGGTGACTTTACTAAAACGACTCGCACCTCTACCATCAAGTGTAATGATGGCTGCTGGTGTGCCGCTCTCATCAAACCCAGAGGTAGCGTTGATTACACGGTCTCCCGTCAACATCACTTCACGTTTTAGCAGGATGGGATTTTTACTATCGCGCTCGTAATACAGCAGCGAACCCACTGGCACACGACCAGATTCAGCCGCCGCAAATGGATCATTTTGTTCATCCACCATGCGGAATTCTACCGTTGCAGTAGCACCCAATATTTCTTTGGCTTGCGCTGTGTCTTGTACTCCTGGTAGCTGCACAACAATGCGCTCTGCACCTTGTTGCTGGATAACCGGCTCCGCTACACCAAGTTCATTCACACGATTGCGCAGTGTTTGTATATTCTGTTGAATGGCTAAGCTTTGAATTTCTCTAGCCATATCTTCGCTAATTTTAGCGCTTAAGATATAACTATCGCCGTTGTTTTCTTCGGTGAAGATTAGCTCATCTCCGTACTCTGTTTTCAGTACTTCTAAACCAGCTGTTCTACTATCGGCATCTCTAAATTTTACTTTTACTTGCTTTTTCGTCTGCGTGACCGAGTACCTTTTTAACTTCGCGTCTTTTAGGGTGCCTCGAAATGATTCTCGATAACTATTGATCGACTTTTTAATTGCAGCCGCCATGTCGACTTGCAATAAAAAATGCACGCCGCCACGCAAATCCAAACCAAGGTTCATCGGTGACGCACCTATTGCACGCAGCCATCCTGGTGTCGCGGGGGCCAAATTTAATGCGACAACATGACGCCCATCCAAAGCGTCTTTGCTTACTTCAGAGGCTCGTAATTGTGTTTCGGTATCGGTAAAGCGCAATAAAATTTTATTACCTTGTTGCTCTTCACCTTGAATTTCTATGCCTTTTTCGTTTAAGGCCTGCCGCAAGGTAACAAGGGTTGTAGCGTTTAATTCTCCTGACTCATGCGAGATCTGTACCGCCGGTACATTTGGATACAGATTTGGCAGTGCATACAATGCCGCGCCCGCAATCACAATTAGAATGAGTAGATATTTCCACAAGGGATAATGATTCATTGGAACCACGATAGAATGCCTAGCCTTTTGAAGTAGTTTTTGTTGTAAATGAAGTGATTAATTTGCGCCAGTTAATCCTGCTTTAGCGAGCCTTTCGGCAGTACAGAAGAAATTGAATCTTTTTGCACTTTGATCGCGACACCTTCCGCAATTTCGACTTTAATCGAGTTATCTCCAACTTTGAGGATTTTGCCTAACATACCACCAGAAGTAACCACCTCATCACCTTTAGACAGTGAACTCAGGAGCTTTTTGTGATCTTTTGAACGTTTTTGCTGGGGTCGAATAATCATGAAATACATAATGGCGAAAAAAATCGCAATCATGATAAACATCTCATAACCCCCGCCTTGTGCAGCAGGTGCACCTTCAGCCATAGCATCTGATATTAACAATGTCTTTATCCTTATTTGTTACGACTCAAATTTAACAGCCGCGTATTATGCCACAGTCTCTGCGTTGTGGGACTGTAAGCGATAAAACTCCTTGCAATACTCGCTTAGATTACCCTCGGCAATCGCCAGTCGCAGCTCCTGCATCAAGATTTGATAGTAATGTAGATTATGCATGGTATGCAGACGCACCCCTAAAATTTCACTACATTTATCCAAATGCCTCAAATAAGACCGCGAATAATGCTGACAGGTATAGCAGCTACAGCTGGCATCGATGGGTCGCATATCGTCCCGATAGCGGCTATTTCTAATGCGTAATAAGCCATAGCGAGTATAGAGAAATCCAGTTCGAGCGTTGCGAGTTGGAATGACACAGTCAAACATATCCACACCACGTTGCACCGCCTCAACAATATCCTCAGGCTTACCCACCCCCATTAAATAGCGTGGTTTATCTTGTGGCAGACATTGGACCGTAGTATCCAGCATTGCGATCCGCTCATGTGGCTCTTCACCTACCGACAAACCACCAATGGCATAGCCATTGAAACCTATACTGACGAGCTCGGCGGCACTTTCTTTGCGCAAATCTGCATACATGCCGCCTTGAACAATTCCAAATAAGGCTCCCTTATGAGAACCATGCGCATCCTTGCAACGCTGCGCCCAACGTAACGATAATTGCATAGCCGCTTGCGCTTGCTCAAACGTTGACGGATAAGCCGTACATTCATCGAGCACCATGATCACATCAGAATTGAGCTGTTGTTGTACTTCAATGGAAGATTCTGGACTGAGAAAAACTTTTGCCCCATCCACTGGGGACTGGAACGAAACTCCTTCTTCGGTCATTTTTCGCATCGTGGCAAGACTAAACACTTGAAATCCACCCGAATCGGTCAAGATCGGCCCTTGCCAATGCATAAAATCATGTAAACCATGATGTTTGTTAATGACTTCCATTCCAGGCCGAAGCATCAGATGAAAGGTGTTCCCTAAAATAATTTGTGCCCCTACAGACTGCAATTCTTCTGGGGTCATAGCTTTCACCGTGCCATAGGTCCCCACTGGCATAAATGCGGGCGTATCTACTTCGCCACGCGCAAACGTAATGCATCCGACTCGCGCGTCACCATCTGTGGCCTTAAGATTAAATTGCATGCAATGAGTGCCAGTAAATATTTGGGTTAATTAGCTTGTTGCTCAATGAACATCGCATCCCCATAACTAAAAAACCGATATCGCTGAGCAATCGCGTGCCGATAAGCTGACATCGTGGTTTCATAACCTGCAAAAGCGCACACCAACATCAGCAATGTGGATTTTGGCAAATGAAAATTAGTGATTAATGCATCTACAACCTTAAATTGAAAACCTGGATAAATAAACAGTTTAGTATCGTCTTCGTATGGATAAATATGGCCCTTAAGCGCTGCAGACTCTAATGCGCGCACCGCAGTAGTGCCAACTGCAATCACTCGCCCACCACGCTTTTTACATTCCATCACCTGATCACACAGCTGTTGCGTTACTTTCAATTGCTCTGCATGAATTGCATGCTCTTCAATTGTGTCTACGCGTACCGGCTGAAATGTACCGGCGCCCACATGCAAAGTGATATATGCACATTCCACGCCTTGTTGTTGTAGTTTTTCAAGCATAGGCTTATCAAAATGTAACCCTGCTGTAGGCGCGGCCACGGCACCTTTACATTGCGCAAAGACCGTTTGGTAACGTTCTTGATCTTCTTCTTTAGGGAGACGTCGAATATAGGGCGGCAACGGAATCTGCCCAAACTGCTGTAATAAACCCTTAAATACTGTTGCATCCTTGAACTGCAGAATAAAAAAATCTTTTTGTCGACCAACAACCTCAGCAACAGCATTATTCCCAAACAGTAAAGAAGAACCGAGTTTAGGAGCTTTGCTGGCCTTTATCTGCGCCATCACCGTGCAAGCATCAAGCATGCGTTCTAACAAAATCTCGATCTTACCACCTGATGATTTTTTGCCCTGCAAACGCGCCGGAATAACCTCAGTATTATTTAGTATCAACAGATCACCTGCTTGCAGCAAATGTAGCAAATCAACGAATTTTAAATCATTGAACTCTGTTACGGATGAGACAAAATGCAGCAATCTACTTGCGGTACGTTGCGACAATGGGGCTTGAGCTACCAATTCTTCTGGCAACGGATAATCAAACTGATCAAGATTCACGGCGTGCTTTATATTGTTTTATTGAAAGATGAAATGTTGCTAGCTCGCTAATTTACGCTAAACTGCACAGGAATGCGCCGGGGTGGCGGAACTGGTAGACGCGCCGGATTCAAAATCCGGTTTTGGAAACAAAGTGCGAGTTCGATTCTCGCTCCCGGCACCACTATATTTATAGAGTTTAATGGCATTTAAGCGACATTATCTTCAAGTCAAAATTAAGCCATGGTCCAGCCATGGTCCAGTACCGAAAAATGGCTAGCTTTCAAAAACGCATTACTGCAAACGGCGACGTACGTTGGCGCGTACGCGTTCGACGTAATGGTTACCCAATTCATACAAAAACTTTTCGCACAAAGACCGATGCCAAAATATGGGCACGAGATATTGAGTCGGACTTAGA
>JAPUHH010000134.1 GCA_027297825.1 Gammaproteobacteria bacterium | reverse complement strand
CCGCAAACACTGGTGACAAAAAGTAGAGTGAGTAATGAGCGAAGCTTTTTTTTGCATCCGGTGCTTTGCCTTGTTAGAAGACCCTGTTCATCCTTGATGATCAATCTATTACATAGTCTTTGGTTATAATTTCAAGGACGTGGCCACTTGGGTCCTCAAAGTAGGCTCCGCGACCATCATAATCTGTATTGAATTGACCGTTATCTCTAGAGCGCGGACCACTACCAAAACTGATACCTTCATTTTTTATACGCTCAAATATTTCATCAAACTGCTCATCACTAACCTTGAAAGCATAATGCAGCAATGAAAAGGATTTTTGAGTATCGAAGTCTAGCGTCAAAGTTGAATTGACTTGAACAACGGCAAAGTGGCTCCACTCTTTTACAAAATGAAAGCCAAATATACGCTCATAGAATCTAGCTGACTCAACATTATTTTTCGAAGGGATAATTGTATGGTTTAGTGTTATTTCCATAGCTAAATCTCTACTCGACTACCACTGAGTTTTGAACAACCCTGCCTTCTAACATCTTAATACATGGCAATTATGTTCAGACATCACATTTTATATTGTGCAAGCGAATAACCGCTTTAGGGTGTTAGCAGTCATTAAACTGTTTAAAACTTAGATTTTACAACCTATGTCTGCTTACGCCCTAAAGCGGTCATTTGCAAAATCATATGATCAGTAAATACTAATCGGTTCAAACGAGTTCATTTGTATAACTTTAATACTTAGTTTAATTAGAACTTAATAAATTGAAAAAGTTCACTAATAACTTTTTAGTTATAAGTTAAATTGGCATTTATCTATTTATTTCTAGCTATAAAACCCACTCAAAATAAATATTTTGCAGATACAAATGAATGATGAATAGGAAATTTTATCTAATATACATGAAGAAATTTATTCTCATCATTGGATTACTTCTATTAGCTCTAACCGTTAAGGCTTCGTATTTTTATGATTATAGTGAGAATTTGAATTACTGCGATTGGATGGGTAATGCAGCATACATAGTCGCTCAAAATCGTGATATAGGTATCGAAGAATATAAACTGATCGGGAAATACATAGAGCAGGACGGTTTCTATGATGAACAAGTTATAGTTATAAATTTAATTGACCATATTTATGGATCTCTAAAAGATAAGAATGCCGATAATATAAAGCTTAAGACTGAATCTGAGTGCCTTGGTGCAATATTTAGCTATATGCCCGATGAAACTTTTCAATAAAAATGCCTATGGGCTTATAACCGATGGAAGCAGTTCAATTTCGGTAGCAGTTAATTTTTTACTCAAGCAGACCTTTGATAGCGAAGCTCAAAATCTTTCAACGTTTCACGAATAACAACTAAAGCAAACTCAATTTGCTCTTTGGTTATGATTAAGGGGGGTGCTAAACGAATCACGGTTTCGTGTGTCTCCTTACTTAAAACACCCCTTGCAATTAGTGCATTGCAAAACTCGCGGCCCGAGACATATTGTGTATCAATTTCTATACCTGTAAGTAAGCCTTTACCGCGGACGGACTTTACAATAGGGCTAGTTAACTGCCTGAGTTTAGTCAACAAATACTCACCTAATTCTGCAGCACGCTCAATTAACCGTTCTTCAACAATAACATTGAGCGCTTCAAAACCTACTGCAGCAGCCAATGGATTACCTCCAAATGTACTACCATGATCTCCAGGTGTATAAACATTCATGACATCTTTCTTTGCTAAAAACATTGACACAGGCAAAAGTCCTCCACCCAATGCTTTACCAAGCATGATGCCATCAGGAGTTACCCCCTCATGCCAACTTGCCAACATTTTTCCCGTGCGTCCAAGGCCTGTTTGAATTTCATCACACAACATGAGCACGTTATGTTGTTTACAAATCTCTGCGCACTTGGCCAAATATCCTTCAGCAGGAACTACGATACCCCCTTCACCCTGAATCGGTTCAACTAAAAATGCCGCAGTGTTTTTATTGATTGCGGCTTTCAATGCAGCATTATCTCCAAACGGGATTTGTACGAAGCCTTTTGGAAATGGGCCAAAACCTTTTCGATACTGTTCCTCTGACGAAAAACTCACTACTGCGATTGTTCGGCCATGAAAATTATTTTCACACACGATTATTTCTGCAACATTCTCTGGAATTCCCTTGACTTCATAACCCCATTTTCGCGCAGCCTTTAAGGCAGTTTCTACTGCTTCTACGCCAGTATTCATAGGTAACGCCATGTCCATCTTCGTCAGTTCACATGCGCGTTGGATAAATCTTGGCAAACAATCGTTATGGTATCCACGTGAAATGATGGCAAGCTTTGAAGCTTGCTTTTGAAGAACACTTAATAATCGTGGGTGCTTATGACCATGGCTGACTGCAGAATAGGCACTCATCATGTCAAGATACTTGTTGCCCTTCACATCCCAAAGATATACCCCTTCACCATGGTCAAGGACAATTGGAAATGGATCATAGTTGTGAGCACAATACTTTTTTTCTAAGCTTATATATTGATCAGTAATGCTCATTTTTTTAGCCCCTAACTAAACCCGCAATTAGTGCCTTGATCACAAGTTTTGCCGTGATTAGTTTTTGATCTAAGGTTGGATTTAATTCCGCAATCTCAATCCCCAATAGGCTCCTCTGCTGTGGGAAAATTTTGAGTGCATCTAATAACTCTTTACTAGAAAGACCACCTAGTTCAGGAGTGCCTACCCCCGGTGCTTCTAGTGGGTCAATAGAATCGAGATCGATGGATAAACCGAATCCAGCTGTACCTTGATTTACAATAGTAAGTGCTTCTTTCAATGCACTAAATAATCCACGCTGTTTAATCTCTTGCATAAATATTATTTTTACGCCTAAACGCTTTAATAATTGCGCTTCTTCAGCCTCAAAGCTGCGTACTCCTACTAAACAGACATGTTGTGGAGCAATCTTCGTCCCTACCGATAAAATACTGGTTAGGCGACGATCGCCATAACCCAATAAACACGCAAGTGGCATGCCATGCAAAGCGCCACTGTGGCTAGTAATGAAGGTATGACTGTCCATATGGGCATCTATCCAAATCAAACCTAATGGGCCGAGCTTTTGTATTTGGTGTGCCGCACCACTCCATGTACCAATTGCGCAGGAATGGTCCCCACCAATTACAGCAAAACGTTCATGTTGACGTACCGATTTTGCTACTGCTTGCGCAAGGATTCTGTATTGAAACGATAAGTAATCAATGCGTAGTTGCTTATCTAGCCCTTGAATCGATGTTTTTAGGAAGCATTTCCATTTAGCATTGACCCCGCGATCCTGCAACACGCGTGATAGACCCATCTGTTTTAATACTTCTGGGCCATAGGCACAGTCAGAGTTGGACGCGCCCATACCACAGGCAAACCCAATTAAATTTACCTTGTTGGTAACGAGCGCTTGGACTTTCGGATAAGCCCTTGCTTCAACAAAAATATCTTGTGCTCTTGTAGCCATAATTAAGCCTATTTAGAGCTATTAATAGATTGCAGAATTAATGATTAGACTCTATAAAAACTGATTCGATCCAATTACATAGATTGGAATATGAAAAACACTTTTATATACGAACAAAAACCTTTACGGGAATAGCGGCTTGGTACCACATAGCAATAGACCAAAATAACTACAAATATAACTTATAAGCCATATCATATTATTAAATAACAGTTATAAATTGTTTCCATGCAATAACCTTACGTAAGACTCACAATGCGATTAATGC
>JAPUHH010000133.1 GCA_027297825.1 Gammaproteobacteria bacterium | reverse complement strand
AGACGTCCTACATGATTTGGCTGATCGGGGAATTAATGAGGTCTTAGTAGAGGCTGGCTCTACACTAGTTGGAAGCATGCTAGATCAAAAACAGGTTGATGAAATGATCATATATATTGCACCACATCTATTAGGTGAAACCAGCCGCAGTCTTGCAAAACTAACCTCAGTTGCATCCATGCAAGATCGAATTGAATTAGAATTTTTGGAAACAAAGATGGTTGGGAATGAATTAAGAATAACTGCTAAACCTATAACCAACTAAATTTATATATATGTCCACAATAGTAGCCGTAAAAAAGAATGGCAAAGCCTGCATAGCAGCAGATACGCTAACCACTTTTGGAGAGATTAAGCAGTCGAGTGAATACGACAGCACCCATGACAAAATTCACTTATACAATGGCACGTATTTTGGGATTGTCGGGAGTGCTGCACACCAAATTGTGATGCAAAGTGCCTTAGAAAAACATGGAACAGAGCTAAAATTTAATGATCAACGTGCTGTTTTTGAGTCATTTAGAAAACTGCACCCCATCTTGAAAGAAGAATACTTCTTAAATCCTAAAGATGAAGACGATGATCCATATGAATCATCACGCATCGACACCTTAATTATAAATCCACATGGTATTTTTGCTGTCTATGCACTTAGAGAAGTTTTTGATTACTCTAGATTCTGGGCAGTCGGCTCGGGTGGCGATATAGCCTTAGGTGCAATGTATGCAATTTATGACCGTGCAGAAAATGCTGAGGAAATCGCAAAAATAGGCATTGAGGCAGGCGCCACTTTTAACAATGCAACCGCATTACCCATGACCTCCTATACCATCGACTTAAACAACTAATTTATGTTTACTGGCATAATAGAAGATATAGGGACTATCCATAAGATAGATGAAAAAAATGATATACACCAATATCAAATCCAAACGAATATCCCATTTTGCAATGACGTAAAATTAGGTGACAGTATTGCGATTAATGGCGTATGTTTAACTGCCTATAAAATTCAAAAAGATACATTTAGCGTGGATGTATCACAAGAAACTCAACAATGCACAACATTTTGCGGACAGATAAGAAATAAACAAGTAAATTTAGAGCGCGCGGTTACACCCACTACTAGACTGGGAGGGCATATTGTTAGTGGCCACATAGATGGTCTTGGAAAATTAACTGAACGCGTAGATCACGATAACGAAACCATTTTATGGTTCGAAACACCTGCAGATTTAGTCAAGTATATTGCTGTAAAAGGTTCTATTTGCATTGATGGCGTAAGTCTAACTGTGAATCGAATTAAAGACAATCAACATTGTGTAACAATTATTCCACATACTCTACAAAATACTACATTAAATTCACTACAACTTGGTAATATGGTTAATATTGAAGTTGATCTTTTAGCACGACATATAGAACAGCTAATTAAATCAACATAAACAGAAATTCATGGAACAAAGTTATACATCCGGTGCAGACTATTCTGGAATAAATGCCAGAATAGCTATTGTATCTGCACGTTTCAATGGACATATCGTTGAAGCAATGAGGGCAGCTGCACATACAACACTGCTTGAAAATGGCGTCTCTGAAAATAACATTAGCAGTGTCCATGTGCCTGGCGCATTTGAACTGCCCATTGTTTGCAAAACTATTGCAGTATCAAATGAATATCATGGCATTATTGCATTGGGTTGTGTGATTCGTGGAGACACGCCACATTTTGATTATGTTTGCCAGGGTTGCACCAGCGGTATCATGCAAGCTTCATTGGATACAGATGTTCCAATTGCATTTGGTTTGTTAACGACTAATACCGTTGAACAAGCACAATCACGATCATCGTCAGATGATCTAGATAATAATAAAGGCCGTGATGTTGCATTATGCGTGTTGGAGATGATTAACACCTTACGCTCTATTCATAAATAAGTGAGTAGAATCGAACCACAAAAACGTCATTGGTCAAGACGTTTTGCACTACAAGCCTTATATCAATGGCAGCTTACAGGGCACAGTATAGATGAGCTTATCGCGCAATATACTACTGATGAAAAATGGGAGAATATTGATAAAGATTATTTTGTGGAATTATTGCGTGAATCAATATGCAACGCCGATGAGCTAACAGCGGTATTTGCAAGACATATAGACTTATCTTCAAAGCATATTGACCCAATAGAGAAGGCTATTTTGTTATTTTCTACATATGAATTATTAAATAAAAATGAAACACCCGCCAAAGTAATTATTTCTGAGGCAATCATATTATGCAAAAAGTTTGGATCCATCGAAGGTTATAAATTCATCAATGGTGTACTAGATAAAGTCGCAGAAACGCGTTCCTAAGTAATAGTATCAATTAAGAGCATAACTCTGAAGAAGACCTTGTCAGAACAAGAAATAATCGCTCAATACTTTTCGCATCACCAGTTTTGCGATAATGTAGATATTGGCATTGGAGATGATGCGGCTGTAGTCACCCCTCCAATTAATTCAAAATTGGTCATTACTACAGATACCTTAAACGAAGGTGTCCATTTCCATCCTAATTGTCTGCCCGAGCACATTGGACATAAATCATTAGCCGTAAACCTAAGCGATCTTGCGGCAATGGGGGCTACTCCACTCTGGGCTACTATGAATCTATCTGTGCCAACAATAAGTCATGATTGGTTCAAGAACTTTTCGCAAGGTTTTTTTGCATTGGCGAGTCAACATAATGTCAAACTTATTGGTGGTGACTTGGTCAGAGGTCCGTTATCAATTTCAATTCAAGTAATAGGCTATCTTAGTTCTAAAAAAGTATTAACCAGAGCTAAGGCTGAGACAGATGATTTAATATTCGTGTCTGGAACAGTCGGGGATGCCGCGCTCGGCTTAAAAATTCAAGATTCCTTAAAAGATTTGGATTTATCACAAGAAGATAAAGATTATGTCGCAAAGCGATTCAACACACCTGAACCAAGAATTAATCTTGCCTTAGGACTTGTAAAATTTGCTAACGCAGCCATTGACATATCCGATGGGTTGTTAATTGATTTACAACGCATTTTATCTTCTAGTAATGTTGGTGCTGTTATCAATATAGACCAACTGCCTTTATCAAAAGTAGGACAAAAACTAATCAAGTCCGAAAAAGATTGGTCATTACCATTGGCTGGGGGTGATGACTATGAAATTATTTTTACTGCTAACAAGAGATATACCAACGAGATCAACCAACTAAGTAGTGCTGTAGGCTGTCCAATTTCAGTAATTGGGAAAATCGTTCAAGACAAACATTTAAAACTGTTACTTCGCGGCAATCTTTTTACTTTTCCCAACAAATTAGGATTTGAGCACTTTGCTTAAGTAATTATGACTAACAATGTTAAACAAATTGTGTTGCGCAATCCGGTTCATCTACTTTCATTTGGTTTTGGAGCGGGACTGTCACCGATTGCACCTGGAACATTTGGTACGCTAATTGCGATGCCGATATATCTAGTGCTCACCTCATTTTCGACCATTATTTATGTGTTAACAGTTGCTTTTATGTTTTGTATAGGTTGCTGGGCTTCTAAACAGACTGCTGATGCATTGGGAGTGCATGACCATCCTGGAATTGTAATTGACGAAATCGTTGGCTATTTAGCGACCATGCTCTTCGTGCCAGTTACTTGGTATTGGATGATTTTTGGATTTTTGCTTTTCAGGCTATTTGATATTTGGAAGCCCTGGCCTATAAAAAAGGTAGACCGGCAGCTGCAGGGTGGGGTAGGGATTATGCTGGATGATCTTCTGGCAGCAATCTACAGCCTGTTATCCTTACATATTGTGGTTTGGTCAGCCCAATATATCTAATTCATGACCTATAGAACCCATCCAGGTAAACTCGCTATACTATTAAATATACTATTATATTTCAGTTAGATATGGCCTTTATTGCATGATGAGAATTGTCTTGAATTAGGTCAATGCACTTAATAACTTTTACACAGTATCTAAGCATACGAAACTAAGGACAGTAACGACTTTCCAAGATGGGTGTTTTTGGCGCAATTCGAGTGGATGGATTAATTGACCAGGTTTTATCAAAAAAAACTGGCTCGGAGTTCAACTATCAAAAAATTATCAAGAAATTGCAAAATATTGGCAAGACTTCTATCCCTAAACTGGCAGAACGCCTTGAAACTGCAAGTAAAGAAGAAAAAAGAAAAATCATTGAAGTTTTGTCGGAACTCGCCACGACGAAATTCTCCGAATACTTTAGACCATTATTTTCACATCAAAGTGATTTGGTGCGTGATGGTGTTACGGAAGCATTGTCACGCTCAAACAATATAGACCCTAATAGATTGGTTGATTTATTTGAGAAACAAAATGTTTCAAAACCCATGCTGATCTCATTTTTAACCGCACAAAAACAAAAAGTAAATTCTTCAAAGCTACTTCGCTATGCTTATAAGCTTGACCAAAGTGACCAAGCCGCATTGTTTCGCTTATTGGAAACAATCGCTACCGATACAATGGTACCAGAACTTATTAACAGAGCTGACACTAAAGACCCAATTGTACGCACCTATATTACAAAACTAATGTCAAAGTTTGATTCTCCTAACATTAACCAATCACTTGGGAAATTATTATCTGATCAAAACAAAGCAGTACGATTGGCAGCACTAGAAGGTTTGTCTAGCTCTAATAAAACAATTGACATCGAAAAACTTTGCACATTAGTAAACGATCCAGATTACAAAGTTCAGTCCAAAGCTATAGAGGCAGTGGTAAAAATCAACCATCCAAAGACAGTTCATTACCTTATTCCTCATCTAAAAGATGAATCTGAATATACACGCAGAGCAGCTGTTGAAGTGCTAAACGAAATTGCCAGTAAGGAATCCGTTAAAGATTTACTCAATACAATCAAAGATGAAGATTGGTGGGTACGTAGTAGAGCTGCAGATGCATTAGGTAAAATTGGTGGAAAACGTGTTGTTTCTGCTGTAGTTCAACTCATTAAAGATGACGATGAATTTATACGCCGCTCAGCAATAGAAATTATTAATGCGACCAAGGATCAAAGCACTTTCGATGCATTAGTCACTGCACTTAATGATTCAGACTGGTGGGTGAGAGAACGTGCTATTGATGGCCTTGCTGAGCTAGGCAATAGAAAATGTGTGCCTGTGTTGATTAAAATGTTAAGTGGAAATTCAGATAACACTGCGATGGTCGTTGTACTACTGAAGGCATTTGCAACACTCAAGGCAGAAGAGGCGGTTAATGACACCGTTAAACAACTTAAGTCTGATTCTGAGAATGTATTAAAAGAGGCAATAAAAACATTGATGGCGATCACTGCAGAAGAAAACGTTGAAATGGTTGTTAAAGCAATAGACAAAGTAATTTCAGATCAAACACAAGAAATACAAGAATTAGGTCAAGAGGCGATTAATTGGATTGTTGAACAAAAACCTCCTGGGTCGTCCATCCAAGTGTTTAAAGACCAAGATGTAAATGATAGCGAAGGCACTCTAACGATGCCTGGGAAAGTAGTACGTGGCAACCAAGCTATCGAATCACAAACCATTCATCCAGACGAATTACAGCCAGATGACATGCTTGCCGATCGTTATCGATACATAAAGAAAATTGGTAAAGGCGCTTTTGGTTCGGTATTTTTAGTTGAAGACGTGATGATCAAAGAAGAAATCATTCTTAAATTCTTAAATACACAATTTGTAGCAGATGAAAACATTATTAAACGATTTATCTATGAATTAAGATTTGCGCGTAAAATTACCCATCCAAATGTAATTCGTATCTATGACATGGTTTCATTTGGAAAAGCTCATGCTATTTCAATGGAATACTTTAGAAGTCACACATTAAGCGCCGAAGTAAAAGATAAAAAACCAATGGAAATCGAAAGAGCTAAGAAACTTACTTTCGACGTATGTAATGGTATGGAAAGTGCGCATGCAGCAAATGTAATACATCGAGATTTAAAACCTAACAATATTCTTATCGATGAACACAGTGTTCTTAAAATAGTAGATTTTGGTGTGGCGGCAGCAACTCAATCTACTGACACAAAACTAACCAAGACGGGATTGCTGGTAGGTACGCCTACATATATGGCGCCGGAACAAGTACTAGGCAAGGATGTAGATGAGCGAACTGACATATACAGCTTGGGGGTAATGATGTTTGAAATGCTAACAGGAAGGCCGCCATATGCGGGTAAAGACAGCATGTCTATTATGTATCAGCACGTTCAAGGTAAAGCAGGGAAAATTAGTGATAATAACCCAGAAGTCTCTAATGATCTTAGTGACTTGGTAGCTAAATGTATGAGCGTAAAAGCAGAACATCGATATCAATCCATGGCTGAATTAAAAGACGCAATCCAAAACATAGCGATATAAATATTTAATCTTATGGCAAGAATAGATGCATTTTTGAAACTAGGCCGCGAACAAAGTTGTTCCGACATCCATCTGGCTGTAGGTGTCCCTCCTATGTTTCGCATGCATGGTGATTTAATGCCGATTAAATTTAGAAACTTAGGTGATAGTGAATTAGAAGGTTATATGAGTGAAATCCTATCCAAGTCACAAAAAGAAAAGTTTCGACAAGGAAATGATCTTGATTTTTCATACATGTCAGATGGTGCGGGCAGATTTCGTATCAATCTATTCAGAAAATCTTCAGGTATTGGCGCAACATTTCGACATATACCAACTGAGATTCCTGCATTTGATAATTTAGATTTACCACCTATTATTAAAACCTTTGCAGACTATAAGCAAGGCATGGTGCTTCTTACGGGCTCCACCGGAACAGGCAAGTCCACAACCCTTGCATCTTTAATTAATTACATTAATAAAACACGCAAAGAAAATATCATCACTCTTGAAGATCCAATTGAATTTATCCATCCAAGCCTAAAATCACAAGTTATACAGCGAGAGGTAGGAACTCACGTGAAAAGCTTTTCAGATGGGTTGCGTGCATCATTACGTGAAGATCCAGATATTATTCTCGTTGGTGAGATGCGCGATTCAGAAACCATCACCATGGCAATGCTTGCCGCAGAAACAGGGCATTTGGTTTTTGGTACTTTGCACACCACTTCTGCAACTAAGTCGCTAGATCGAATTATCGACGCACTGCCTGCAGAACAGCAAGGCCAGGGGAAAATATTTTTATCACAAAATTTGCATGCTGTGGTTACACAAGATTTAGTAAAAACTATAGATGGAAGAAGGCGTAAAGCCATTGTAGAAATTATGATGGTAAACAATGCTATTTCAAACTTGATCATGTCTGATAAGACATTTCAAATACCAAACCAAATACAAACAGGAAGTGCGGTTGGAATGCAGTTAAAAGACCAAGCTTTGCTTGCTGCTATACACGCCAAAGAAGTAGATCCAGACGACGCCTATTTGCACGCTAATGATAAGAAATTATTGCAGCGTTTTGTTACAGATCCTTCTCTTTTGCCAAAATCTGACTAGTAGAAATTCACATGGTTGAAATAGACACGTTATTAGAGATGCTTATCGCACGTGGAGGATCTGACTTACATCTGGTTTCTAATGATCCACCAAGAATGCGAGTGGATGGCGATCTGGAAGCTATTTCAGATGAGCCCATCCCTACCAAAGAGATGTTCGAGCCGATAGTAAACATCATGCCAAATCGTGCTCGTGCAATATTCGAAAAAGACGATAACGCTGACTTTGCGTATAGTATCGAAGGCAAAGGGCGTTTTCGAGTAAATGCATTTAGACATCTAAATGGTGTAGGCGCCATCTTTCGGTCAATTCCGGAAGAAACTGCATCATTGGAAGAGCTTGGCCTGCCTGAAATTCTAAAAAATATTAGCAAACAAAAATCTGGCATGATTTTAGTCACTGGGAAAACAGGTTCTGGAAAATCAACGACCTTATCTGCAATGGTCGATGCCATCAACAGGACTCATAAAGGCCATATTCTGACAATTGAAGATCCTGTTGAGTTTGTACATAAACAAAAACAATGCTTAATAAGCCAACGTGAAGTTGGCGAGCATACTAAAACATTTGCTACTGCACTGCACTCAGCTCTTCGAGAAGACCCAGATGTAATACTTGTAGGTGAGATGCGTGATTTAGAAACCATGAGTTTAGCGGTCACTGCTGCAGAAACAGGTATTTTAGTATTAGCTACTTTGCATACTAATAGTGCAGCATCAACAGTTGATCGAATTATTAATGCCTTTCCAGTTAATAAACAAGACCATATACGGACCATGCTGTCCACCTCTCTGCGTTCGGTAATTTCTCAACAGCTACTTAAACACAAAGATGGGAAAGGTAGAGTCGCTGCGATAGAAATAATGGTGAATACCGCAGCAGTGGGTAATATCATTCGTGAGGGTAAGACAGATCAAATCGATAATTCAATTCAAGGAGGTAGTAAGTACGGTATGCAAAGCATGGACACTGCTATTAAAAAATTATTAGCCCAAGATCAGATTACTCCTGAAGTAGCTTTTGAAGCAGCCAATGATAAAGGCCAATTTACACAGTTCTTGAAGAAAACTGACCAGCCTTCTCTATAACATCGTCACTCTTATGAATATACAAAGACACATTTTAAGAATTGTCTTATTTTGTTGTATTCCAATTATAAGCGAGGTGCACGCAGCAAATAATATTGAAGTCATGGCACTTTTCAAAGACAAGGCCATGGTAATGATTGATAACGAACAGCAGTTGTTGAAAGTAGGCGAGCCAGTAAAATTAGGTGTCAAGCTAATTAAGGCGACCAGTAAATATGCAATATTAGAAGTCAATGGCACTCAGTCCAAGTATCTCTTAGGTAGCCAAGTACTAGCCACTTATGCAGAGCAAGAGAAAAAAGAAATGCTCGTTTACCGGGACAGCGATGGCATGTTCAAGACAATAGGATCCATCAATGGTTATACTGTAGACTTTTTGGTGGATACTGGCGCGAGCGCGGTTGCCTTAAATTCAGACTTAGCCAAGCGACTGGGTCTGCAGTATAAGTTAAAGGGTAATCTGACCTTCGTTAATACTGCTTCAGGTACAGAGCCAGCTTATTTGATTATGCTAGAGCGTGTAAAAATTGGCGAAATTATGCTAAGGAACGTTAAAGGCATAATTATAGAAGGTAGGCATCCCAGTACTCCCTTGTTAGGAATGTCTTATTTAGGCCGCCTAAATATTATTAACGAAGGCCAAGTCATGAAACTTGAACAAAAGTACTGAATCTAATTATGGGTAAGACCACTAAAGATTGCACAATTATGTTTGTAGATATTGCGGGCAGCACCCGACTCTATCAAGAATATGGTGATACTCTGGCGCAGGATAGCATCGCCCGCTGCTTAATTAGGCTATCAGAAATCATCAAACGCCACCGTGGAACGGTAGTCAAATTCATAGGTGACGAGATCCTATGTTATTTACAAGACCCTGAGCTAGCATTTCAAGCAGCTTTTAAATTACAAGAAATTGCTAAAGATACCGTTGACCCCAATGGGGTTCAATTGTCATTACGAATAGGCATGCACTTTGGATCTGCAATCATTGAAGATACGGATCTTTATGGTGACTCAGTAAATGTTGCAGCTGCAATGCGCGATATTGCAAAAGGCGGCCAAATAATTGCCACGGAAGAAATAGTTGCACATATACCTCCTGAAATAAGCCATTTTACACGCCGTTATGATACTTCGAGAATTAAAGGGCGACAGGAGCAAACTACAATTTACGAAATTTTATGGGAGGGCGAAGCTTCCACTCAAATTTTATCTGGTACCACGTCAGTAGAAAAAATGAAGTCTTCAAAACTTCAACTTGCATTTCAAGAAACGGAACTAGCACTACTTGCAAATATGCCTGCATTGACTCTTGGTCGAGATTACAGCTGTAGTATCATTATTGAAGGCACATTAATTTCAAGACAACATGCTAGTATTGAATATCGTAGAGGTAAATTTCTAATGATAGATAAAAGTACAAATGGCACATATATTCTAACTGAAGATGGCAGAAGCATATATTTACGTCGAGAAGAATTTCCTCTATGGGGTAAAGGAAAAATCAGTTTAGGCAAGACCATTATCGATGAAGATACCCAAGATCTTATTCACTATACCACTCTTTAAAATTATCATTTCCATGTGATATAAGGGTCACGCCCCTTAATTATTTCAACACGCCCTAAATTTAGCATGAATATTCGTACTCGTTTTGCCCCCAGCCCAACAGGTTACTTACATATTGGTGGTGCGCGAACTGCATTGTTTAATTGGTTATATGCCAAAAAACACCAAGGCGAATTTTTATTGCGTATTGAAGATACGGACCAGAAGCGGTCAACAGATGAGTTTACTCAAGACATCCTTAAAAGCTTGTCATGGTTAGGGATTGATTCAGATATAGAGCCGATATATCAATCAAAACGATCAACAAGATATCAAGAAATAATTCAACAATTATTGGATGAGAAAAATGCATATCATTGCTATTGCACTAAAGAACGCATAGAGGCTCTTCGAGAAGAGCAGATGAAAAAAAAACAAAAGCCCCGTTATGATGGTTTTTGTAGAGATTTAGCTCATCCACCTTCGGCAAAAACAAACCCAGTAGTGCGTTTTAAAAACCCACTAGAGGGTGAAGTGGTAATAGAAGACCAAATACGCGGTAAAGTTGTTATTAATAATAGCGAATTAGATGATTTAATTTTAGCGCGATCAGATGGCTCAGCCACCTATCACTTATGCGTTATAGTGGATGATATTGATCTTGCTATAACCCATGCAATTCGGGGTGATGATCATTTAAACAATACACCGCGACAAATTAATATCATCAGAGCTCTAAAGCAAAAAGCTCCTACCTATGCACACATTCCTTTAATTCATGGCAAAGATGGTAAACGTTTGTCCAAACGCCATGGAGCAGTATCTACCAATCAATATCGTAGTGAGGGCATCTTGCCTGATGCATTGCTAAACTACTTAGTCAGACTAGGGTGGTCTCATGGTGATCAAGAAATATTTTCAATACAAGAAATGATTAAATTGTTTGATTTAGAATCGGTTCATAAATCTGCAGCAACCTTTGATAATGAAAAATTACTTTGGGTGAATCAGCAGCATATGAAAAAAACAGCGGGCTCATCCATAGAAGCCATGCTTGGAAGCTATTTTAAATCAAAAGAATTACATCCTGATAATAACCCGACAGTTACAACACTCTATGATGTACAAAAAGAGCGCTGTAAGACACTGCAAGAAATATGTGATACAAGTAGATATTTTTATAATGACATCGATACTTATGATGAAAAGACTGCTAAAAAGAATTTCACACAAGATAGTGTTAAAGTTTTACGAGCTTTAAAAGTTAAACTGACTGACCTTGACTCATGGTCAGCAGAACGTATTCACATGGTGATCAAAGCTGTTGCCGATGATTTAGATCTAAAACTAGGCAAAGTTGCTCCTGCTTTAAGATTAGCCGTGACCGGACAAGGGGTTTCACCGCCTATCAATGTCACATTAGAGCTTCTAGGGTCTGATAAATCATTGCATCGCATTGATCAAGCAATTGATTATGTTGTAGGCTCTGTATAGGCAAATAAATGGGGCTATAGCTCAGCTGGGAGAGCGCTACAATGGCATTGTAGAGGTCGGCGGTTCGATCCCGCCTAGCTCCACCACATATAAATCCTATACCCTCCAGCCCAGTCCACAAACCCCAGTAGTATCAACGCTTTCAGTCTCTAACTTGTCCTAAGCAGTCCGCTACAAACCTATTCCATCCGGCGTGTTTTGGGGGTATATTCGGGGGTATATCTCGGATTCTTGATATTGATACCCCCAGGAGCCGCCATGCCGCTGACAGGCCCTAAAGTGAAGCAAGCTAAGCCCAAGCAAAGGGACTATAAGCTAAGCGATGAGAAGGGTTTGTACTTGCTTGTCAAGAAAAACGGCTCGAAGTATTGGCGTTACAAGTATCGCTTTGCTGGCAAAGAGATATTACTAGCATTTGGTGTTTATCCTTAGATTTCACTCAAAAAATCCCGTGGTGATCGTGATGAGGCACG
>JAPUHH010000132.1 GCA_027297825.1 Gammaproteobacteria bacterium | reverse complement strand
TTCACAAATCCAATTTTTGCTTCTGCACTAGCAATGATAGGAAACATCAATAGCGTGACAAGAAAAATATTTCGAAATAAGCAAAACTTCATTGTGTTTCTCCTAAACGCTAAAAACTTGTCCCAAGCTCGAATTGAAATGCATCAATATCATCTTCTGAATCATCATTAAAAGTTGATGCAATGGCTGCACTAATACCACCTATACCTGTTATCCAATTCACCCCGAGACCGACTGAACCTCTTACTTCACTAGTTTCAAAATCGTCATATTCTTCGAACACGTTCCCCATATCAACAAATACTGCTAAACGCGCTCTACCCTTATTATCCAAAAATGGCGGAGGGAAAAAAACTTGAGCACGTGCAGTGGTTAAAAAGTTTCCGCCAAATGAATCGCCAAATGAATCGCGAGGCCCTAAGCTATTGTTTTCATAACCACGCACTGAACTAAACCCACCAGCTCGGAATTTCTCGTAAAATGGTAAATCCGATGTGTCTCCGTACTGATCACCATAACCGATTGCGCCACCCAACGACAATGTAAATACTTTACCTAGCGAAAAATAAAATGCATTCTCATAATCAAGTTTATAAAACTCTAAATCGCTACCTGGTACCGAAAGTTCAAAGGTTAAAGTTTGTCGATTACCCTTACTTGGGAAGAGACTACGATTTCGTGTGTCGTGAGTAAAATATGTAGTTAAAGTAAGGTTGTCATATTTGTCACCATTCTCAACAAGAAATTCACGCACCTCAAGCGGCGTATTCAAATTAGAGTCAATCTCTGTATGCCTGGCTTGTGCAGTCGCCCCAATTCGATCATTTTCAGTTAATGGAATACCATAACTTACCCTGACAGCATACTGGTCAGAATCGAAATCAGATATATCTGCTTCACTCGCCTCAGTTGAAACATAAGAAGCGCCAAAACCTCTACTCACCCCATCTATAGTATGATACGGGTTCGTATAGTTAAAATCATAAACGGTATTAGCTTTACTGGTATTAATTCTAAAACCTACTGTTTTCCCAGTGCCAAGAAAATTTTCTTGCTGAACACTCGTTGTAATTACTGCGCCATGACTGCCAGAAAAGCCCGCTCCAATATTAAAACTACCTGCTAATCGCTCTGTTATAATAATATCTAAATCGACAAAGTCATCGATACCAGGTATGCGTAGAGTTTCTATCTCAACAGATTCCACATAAGCCAATCTTTGTATTCTCTTTCTTGAAGCCTCAACCTTCGATTGCGAATACCAACCCGCTTCCATTTGTCTTAATTCTCGTCGATACACTTCATCGCGAGTAGCCTCATGCCCGCGAAAATTCACCCTTCGAACATAGACTCGTTTTCCAGGGTCTATAAAAAATGTCACATTTACACTTTTCATCTCCTCGTCTATTTCAGGAATCGCATTTATATTTGGAAATGCATAACCAACATCGCCCAACCTTCGTGAAATAGCATCTGTTGATTTAACAACTTCTCCACGTGAAAATGTTTCGCCAGGTGTTAGATGCACCAAGGACATTAGCTCTTCCTTGGGAAAAATAAATGTTCCCGCGAGATCGAAACCTTCTAATGTATACTGATCACCTTCATTAATATTAATCGTGACAAAGATATCCTTTTTATCGGGACTGATTGAAACTTGAGCAGAAGTCACATCAAATTTCAAATATCCTTGATTAAGATAGTGAGAACGTAAAATTTCTATGTCGCCCTGAAGTTTTTGCTTAGCATAGCGATCGCGGCCACCCCAAAATTTATACCATGGCTTCAAACCAGATTCAAAATCTTCAATTAACTCATCTTCTTCAAAGCTTGTATTGCCAACTATTCTTACCTGCTTAATTTTTGCCACATCCCCTTCTACAATTTGAATAGCAACATCTACACGATTTCGCGCCAACTCTCGAACCTGTGTGTTAATATTGACACTGTATTTACCAAACGCAAAATATTGTTGTAACAATTCATTTTCTAAGCGCTCTAGTACGGAACGATTAAATACACGCCCTTGAGCAATACCTACACTTGTCAGTACTTCTGTCAATTGCTCATCATCGAGAATTTTATTGCCGTCAAAGTTGATACTCGCAATAGCAGGTTTTTCTTTCACAACCACAACCAACACGTTACCTTCGCGACGCAATTGAATATCATCAAAAAAACCTGTTTTGTAGAGTGTCCGGATAATGTTTGAGGTTTGATTCTCATCCAGTTCATCACCTACTTTAATAGGTAGATAGGTAAAAACTGTGCCTGCCTCAATACGTTCAAGTCCTTCTACCTGAATATCTTGAAGTCGAAAAGATTCCGCCATCACTGGTAAAGAAATAGTTGCAAACAAGACGCCAAGCATGAAGCGCTTGATAGAAATAAACACCATATTGTTATTTTATTGTAGTAATCGATGTATATCGTTATAAAAAGCCAATCCCATCAAACCCACCAACATGGCGATGCCGATACGCTGGCCAAATGCTTCAAACTGCTCCGATACTGGACTGCCTTTTGCGATCTCGACTATATAATAGAATAGATGACCGCCATCTAGTACTGGTATAGGCAGTAAATTTAATATTCCAATACTTATACTAATAATTGCCAAAGCACTCACAAAGGCAGAAAAACCTATCGCCGCCGATACGCCAGCATACTCTGCAATCGTGATTGGACCGCTGATATTCTTCAATGAAGCCTCACCTGTAACAAGCTTCCATAATAGCTTTAGGGTCAAAATAGAAACTCCCCATGTTTTACTCAAGCCCTTGGCAACAGCTTCAAACGGATTATAACGTACGAGGACTCTTTGTTGATCAAGTTGCGCTTGATCAACAAAAGGATAGGCGCCTATTCGGCCAACAATTTTCCCATCTTCCTCTTCGGGCTCAGGAACTAATTCAAGACTCAAGCGTTCACTATCACGCAGCACGATGATATCTATGGGAACCCCTGCATGGGCTTGTATATATTTCACTAGATCAACCCAAGTATCCACTTGCTTGCCGTCAACACTGATCACTTCATCACCAGGCTGAATCCCAGCAGATTGAGCCACACCCGGCTTAATCTCACCAAAAATTGGCTGAAATTGATATCTCCAAGGAGAAATGCCGATTTTTTCCAGCAAACTCCCTTCAGCTAGTAGCTGTTTTGTGTCGCTTAAATTTAGCGTAACGATTCTTTGTGCAGCATCTTCATTTTGTAAGGTCACTTTAACCGAGCCATGACTAAGCGCTTTATCTAATAATTGAATAGTAGTTTGCTGCCAAGTTTGGACTGGAACCCCTTCGACTAATACAAAGCGATCATTTTTTTGTATCTGTGCTTGTTCTGCAATACTTTGCGGTATCACCTCACCTACCGTCGGCTTTACTCCGTCAACGCCAACTACAAACGTGGCCCAGTATGCCAATACAGCAAAAATAAAATTAAATATTGGCCCTGCGGATACAATTGCGAATCGTTTCCAAACTGGCTGACGATTGAAGGCACGATGCACTTCGTTTTCTAACACCTCACCTTCACGTTCATCCAGCATCTTCACATAGCCACCAAGAGGAATACTTGCAAGCACGTATTCCGTCTTATCTACACCTGCTATTCGTGTAAAAAAAGGTTTCCCAAACCCAACCGAAAACCGCAGCACTTTCACACCGAGTTTCTTCGCCACCCAATAGTGACCAAACTCATGCACGGTCACAATAATGCTTACTGCAACGATAAAAGCAATCAAATAAGTCACCATTTGCATATTTAATGCCTCAACAACGAACGATCAATAAAATTCTTTGCGAAAACACGCGTCTGCTGGTCTTTGGTAAGAATTACTTCCAGATCATTCGCTTCTTCATGTTCTATTTGTTGCAATGCAGCATCGATGACCGTTGGAATATCTGTGAAACGGATCCTGTTATTTAAAAAAGCTTCAACTGCAATCTCATTTGCAGCATTTAAAACAGTTGTCGCACTCTCTGCAGCCTCCAACGCATTGTAAGCTAACTGTAAACATGGAAAACGATTGCTGTCCGGTTTAGAAAATTCTAGTGCGCCGATTTTAGTTAAATCCAAAGTACTTACTCCTGAACTTATACGCTGCGGCCAAGCTAAAGCATGTGCGATCGGCACACGCATGTCGGGATAAGCTAAATGTGCAAGCATAGACCCATCTGGATACGCAACCATGGAATGAACTATTGACTGAGGATGAATCACAACTTCTACATCTTCAATGTTTATTTCAAACAACTTGCAAGCCTCAATTACTGCTAGTCCTGTATTCATCATCGTTGCAGAGTCTATCGATATCTTTTTACCCATCTTCCAATTTGGGTGCGCGCATGCTTCATCTGGAGTAATATTCTCAAACTCATTTAGAGGCCTACTTAAGAATGGACCTCCAGAAGCAGTAAGAATAATTTTTTCAACCTCACACTTATCATCACCTTTAGGTAGACATTGAAATACTGCGTTATGTTCACTATCTATGGGCAATAATACTGAATCGTTTAGACGCACTACTTTCATCAGCAGGCCACCTGACATCACCAAGGCTTCTTTATTTGCGAGTAGTATTCGCTTACCAGCCTGCGCTGCCGCCAGAGTTGCGGGCAATCCTGCAGCACCCACAATGGCTGCCATAACAAAATCGACTTCACTCAAGCTAGCTGCTACTTCTAATCCATGGCTACCGACAAGAAGCTCAGGCTTAAAATCATCATGGTCAAACTTTGCGATAAAATCGTCTGCTAATTTTTCATCCACAACCACTGCAAGCTTAGGCCGAAATTTCAAGCATTGTTTATATAAAAGATCGATTTGGGTATTCGTAGTTAGCGCGGCAACAGAAAATTTAGTCGGATGCTGTTGAATAACATCAAGTGTATTGACCCCAACAGAGCCTGTAGCGCCTAATATTGAAATTTTTGCCACGCTACTAAGAGCGGGTTTTGCTTGAGCAATGGTTTCAGTCATACTAGCCAGTATAGTCCAAGAACAAACCCTGGTGCAGCCGCCGTTAGGCTATCGATTCTATCCAGTATGCCACCATGGCCTGGCAAAATTCTTCCACTATCTTTAACTCCAGCCCTTCTCTTTAACAAGCTTTCATAAAGATCTCCAACCACTGAGATTAAAGCGGTTAACAAGCACAAACATCCAAAATAGACCCAAACATTCATATCTAAATCAAACAAACGAACCCCTACAATTGCAAGGAGTATGGACGCCATCAATGCACCCCATAATCCTTCTCGTGATTTTCCTGGGCTAAGCTTAGGCGCCAATTTAGTTTTCCCAAACCTCTTACCTACAAAATAAGCTGCAATATCTGTAATCCATACCAGCACCAATAAGAACATCAGCATGATTGGACCTTGTCTATGAATGCTTGTAAGCGCTAACCAGGAAGGAACTAGTACCACAAATCCAGAAAATCCTAACATTCGTTGCAACCAGGCTGTTTGCAACCACTTCGACTCATATACCGACAATAATATCACCACACTCGCCCACCACAAGCCAGCGACCAATAAAATAATGTGCACTTGATGCGGCCCAGCAAACACCCACGTAAGCGCCATCAAAGCAACAACAAAAACAACGTAAATAATTCTCCACAAAAAATGAGATAAACCAATTAGGCCTGCCCACTCCCAAGCACCCAGCAAGGTTATCCCGCCAAATACAAGCGCAAGCAAATGATTTGGTAATTTAAATATCGCCCATACAATAGCAGCGCCAAGAACTATTGCAGTAATAATTCGTTGTTTTAACATTCTTCTTTCAGACAACTTGTTCTTCGGTGCGGCCGAATCTTCTTTGTCTTAACCTGTAACTATCAAATGCTTTTTCTAATTCACCCGCGTTAAATTCAGGCCAAAGCAGATCGCAAAAATATAATTCAGTATAAGCCAGCTGCCATAACAAAAAGTTGCTGATGCGCTGTTCACCACCCGTACGGATAAATAAATCTGGCGCAGGTAAATTCTTGGTTGCAAGCTCATGTTCTAAAATAGTCTCATCCAGCGCCTCTAAAGATAAACTCCCAATCTGCACTTGTTTAATTATTTTTTTAGTTGCCTGCAAAATATCCCACCTGCCACCATAGTTTGCAGCGATATTTAAAAACAATTTATCATTATGAGCGGTTTGCTCTTCTGCCTGTTCGATTTGTTGATATAGCTTTTTTGAGAACGCATCTTTTTGCCCAATAAATTTTAGTCGCACACCGTTTTCAGCTAAATTTTGAACTTCATTCTTAAGCGCCTGCATAAACAGATCCATTAATGCAGAAACTTCTTTTTTTGGTCTCTGCCAATTCTCACTACTAAATGCAAACAAGGTTAAATACTTTACCCCCGCCTTACCGCTTGCTTTAATAATTTCTTGAGTGGCTTTGACCCCCTGCTTGTGCCCCGCAGAGCGCGGCAATTTCCGCTGCTTCGCCCATCGTCCATTGCCATCCATAATAATAGCAACATGATTTGGGACTAGGTCGTCTGACATTGAGTTTAGAGGTTAGATATTGGATTTAGACAGAAAACACTAGATTCAATAGCGAACAATAAGCATGCGCATCGGTTACACTGCCATCAGATCTTTTTCTTTTTGCTCTAACATTGTCTCAATTTCCTTAATAAACTGATCTGTAAGTTTTTGAATCTCATCTTCAGCCTGACGCTCTTCATCTTCTGAGATTTCTTTTTCTTTCAAAAGCTCTTTGAAGTCTGTATTGGCATCACGACGAATATTGCGTATGGCCACGCGCCCTTTTTCCGCCTCATGCCTCACAACTTTAACTAGATCTTTGCGTCTTTCTTCTGTTAACTGCGGCATGATCACTCTGATTACCATCCCCGCTGTGGTGGGATTCAAACCAAGATCCGAACTCATGATGGCTTTCTCAAGTACCGCTACCATAGAATTTTCCCAAGGCGTAATGGCGATGGTGCGTGCATCTTCAACTGCGACAGTTGCAGCCTGGTTAATAGGCACTAGGTTACCGTAATAATCAACCATCACATGATCTAATAAACGCGCATTTGCCCGACCTGTACGAACCTTTGAAAGCTCATTAGACAAGGCTTCAATACTTTTGCGCATTCGACTGCTTGCATCTTGTTTTATCTCATCAATCACTCTTATGCTCCAGTAACCAGTGTGCCAATAGCTTCACCTTCTATAATTTTTGTAAGGGCACCCTCATTAAACAAATTAAACACTCGAAGTGGAATATTATTATCTCTACATAATACGAGCGCCGTTGCATCCATCACTGCAAGTTTTTTATTTATCGCATCATCATACTTAATCTTGTCATACATCTTAGCGTTGGGATTTTTATGCGGATCATCATCATATACACCATCTACCTTGGTAGCTTTAAGCATAATATCTGCATTAATTTCTGATGCCCTTAAGCTGGCTGCAGAATCAGTTGTAAAGTAAGGATTACCGGTGCCCGCTGCAAATACCACAACCCTGCCTTTTTCTAAATGCCTTACCGCACGCCTACGTATGTAGTCTTCACAAACTTGATTGATCTTAACCGCTGACATCACGCGACAATACACATCCATGCCTTCCAATGCATCTTGCAACGCCAAGCAATTCATCACTGTCGCTAACATACCCATATGATCCGCGGTCACGCGGTCCATACCGCCCTGGGCAAGACCAGCCCCGCGAAATATATTGCCACCGCCAATAACTATCGCGATTTGTACGCCGAGCTGATTGACATGAGCAATTTCAGTCGCAATACGTGTGATAACTTCAGGGTCAATTCCATAGTCGAACTTCCCCATTAGCGCTTCACCACTAAGCTTTAACAAGATTCGCTGGTAAATCGGTTGGCTATTTGACATACAATTCTCAGACATAAAAAAAGGGGCGTTGCCCCTTTTTATTAACTCTCATCATCACCTTTGATCTTCGCTTTGTTTGATTTGTTTATTAACTTCATCGGCAAAATTCTCAGACCTTTTCTCGATTCCCTCACCCACCTCATAGCGAATGAATTTAGCAACCGATGCCTCTGCATTCTTAAGCAAGTTGGCAATCGTTATATCCTGATCTTTTACAAAAGGCTGGCCTAGCAGAGTAATTTCTTTGAGATGCTTATTTAGTTTGCCTTGCACCATCTTTTCAATAATTTCTGGCGGTTTGCCACTGGACTCTGCTTGCGCAATAAAAATTTCTTTTTCTTTTGCTAGCAAATCAGCAGGCACATCTTGTTCAGATATACAGGTAGGGTTACTCGCGGCAATATGCATCGCAATATCTTTACCTAGAGCTGCATCTCCTCCCGCAAGATCAACTAATACGCCAATTCGACTACCATGCGAATAGGCTACAACAGCACCTTGGTTATTAATTTTTTTAAAACGACGCACCTGAATGTTCTCACCGATTTTTGTCACTAACTCAAGACGAGTTTGCTCTACACTTTGACCTGAATCCAGCATGACTGCGCCTAATTCATCAACAGTATTAACATCGCCTGCCAATACAACTTCAGCCAATTGTTTTGAAAATGTCTGGAAATTATTATCTTTTGCAACAAAATCAGTTTCGCAATTGACTTCAACAATCGATGCTTGCATAGCATCTACTGTTACAGCAATTGTGATGGTTCCATCTGCAGCCACACGCCCGGCTTTTTTATCTGCTTTAGCCTGACCTGACTTACGCATTTGCCCAACCGCGGCTTCCATATCACCAGCGCTCTCTGTCAGTGCTTTTTTGCACTCCATCATGCCTGAGCCGGTGCGCCCACGCAGTTCTTTCACCATTGTTGCTGTTATTTGCATTTCGACTCCTGATTCATTACGAGTATTTACTGTTTGTTTTTGCGAACACAACACTCAACTTAATATTTTCTGCGGCAAAGCTTTCGCCTGAATTATCCAAGACTCAATGGTAGCTTTATCAGCAACACTAGGTGCAAGCGACTTCTCTTTATTAGTCACCTCAAGTTTATTCAAGACATCGCCCGCCTCTGCATTAGCCAATTCACCCATATCATTAAAACCACTTACCTCTAGTAACTCAGCTTCATTCCCTTCAACTCCAGACAAACGAAAGAAATCACCCATCTTTACCCAACGCTCTATAGATTTTTCACTCAAGCCGGTGCTTTCAGAACACTTTGCTCGGCTTTCTGCGGTGGAACATGTTTCAAGTAATTGCTCTACGGTAGTAATGCCTACTTTCCCTAGTTCCTCTGCATATTTAGGTCCTATACCTTCAACACTGGTAATTTCAGTGCTGCCACTGACTTCAGGTGTATCAGCATCTGCATCCGAGGCTGTCGCTTTCTCAATGCTAGCTGTTTTATTAACGGTTACTTTTTGCTTAGGCTTAGTTTTGTTTTTAACAACATCTGGCGCAACTTCCCCCGTATCATCTATTTCTACAAATTCATCCTCGTTACCAGACATGACACGTGCACTTTCTTTGCTTTCCAATATGGCATCCGCAATATTGGAGGTGTACAACTTAATCGCACGAATTGCATCGTCATTACCAGGTATCACATAGTCAACGCCATCAACTTTGTTGTTACTGTCTACAACCGCAACCACAGGGATACCAAGCTTGTTAGCTTCTTTCACGGCAATGGCTTCATAACCAACATCGATAATGAATAGTACGTCTGGGAGACCCGCCATATTCTTGATGCCACCCAAACTACGATCTAGCTTAAATAGCTCACGGTTAAGCATAAGCAATTCTTTTTTGCTTAATCTTTCCGCATCTTCACCATTTACAATTTGCTCTAGATCTTGCAAACGTTGAATTGATTTTTTAACCGTATTGAAATTCGTTAACATGCCACCTAACCAACGATGGTTAACGTATGGCATGCCACAACGTATTGCTTCTTGTTGTATGGCATCACGCGCGGAACGCTTCGTACCTACAAACATTATTTTGCCTTTGTTTGCTGCCATGTTGCCAAGAAAAGTGGCAGCATCAAGAAACATCGGCAATGTTTTCTCAAGATTAATAATATGAATCTTATTACGCTGTCCGAAAATATAAGGGCTCATTTTCGGATTCCAGTATCGGGTTTGATGCCCGAAATGCACGCCAGCCTCTAGCATCTGACGCATTGTGACATTTGTCATGATATGTAATGCTCCTTGGGGTTGTACTTCCGCGCACCCCATGTGGAAACTCTAATATGAGCACCCAACCACATGTGACGATTACGCGTGTATATTTATAAAGTGTATTTGCGCTAAGCGCGGGCGCTTTATAACATGATCGCTTATTTAGAACAATTACTTAGAACTTTTTTAATTCACTCAATTTAACCTAAAAGCACACCAGAATGAGCGTAACCATAAAATCTGCTGATGAAATTGAAAAAATGCGCATCGCAGGCAAATTGGCCTCCGAGGTGCTTGAGATGATCGGACCCCATGTGGCCCCTGGGGTAAGCACCCTTGAGCTAGATAGGATCTGCCATGAGTATATCGTCAACGAGCAGCAATCCATCCCAGCTCCCCTGAATTATCGCGGCTTCCCTAAATCGATTTGCACCTCGGTAAATCACCAAGTTTGTCATGGTATTCCTGGAGCCCGTACGCTCAAAAACGGCGATATTCTCAATATTGACATTACCGTGATCAAAGATGGCTTTCATGGCGACACCAGTAAAATGTTCATGCTGGGGAAACCCCCTGTACTTGCAAAGCGACTCTCCGACTTAACCTATGAAGCCCTGACCATTGGAATTCATCAAGTCAAACCTGGAGTAAAACTTGGGGACATCGGACATGTCATCCAAAGCTTTGTTGAAAAAAACCGATTTTCTGTAGTACGAGAATATTGCGGCCATGGAATCGGCCGCGTGTTTCATGAAGAACCGCAGGTACTACACTATGGAAAACCTAACACTGGCATGGAACTACAAGCCGGCATGACCTTTACCATCGAGCCCATGGTGAATGCCGGAAAACGCAACGTTAAGCTTCTACCCGATGGTTGGACCGTAGTCACCAAAGATCACAGCCTGTCAGCACAGTGGGAACATACCATTCTCGTCACCGGCACGGGTTATGAGATACTGACCTTACGTAGTGACGAAAAAATATAACTAGGCTCTCCTCACAAATTTTTCCGCCAGCGTATTCTTGCACCCATCTAATTTTTCTTATCCACTCCGCTATCGAAATTAAACGTGCTTAATTCGCTCCAATCTAATTCGCCTATTTTGCAATTTCTAAATTTGCAGAATACAAAACAAACTTCAGTTTCTCACTTTAAAAGTTTTAAAGAAGAGCTGCTGAAATTACTTCAACAACGCTTTAATGCTGAAGTCGACGTCTATGAACTCATTTCATTAAACACGTGCATTATCGATGAGCTGCTAAAAAATATATGGGGACTGCATAAGTTCCCAGATGATGATGCTGCATTAGTCGCAATTGGCGGATACGGTCGGCGCGAGCTTTTCCCAGGCTCGGATATTGATTTAATGATTGTACTCAGCGAAAACGCTAGCGAAGAAATTGAATCAAAAGTTAAAGAATTTTTAACTTTTCTTTGGGATATCAATCTACCCATAGCCCAATCCGTGCGCACCATAAAAGATTGTGCAAATGAGGCAAAAAATGACATTGCCGTCATGACAAGCTTAATGGAACTTCATTATCTATCAGGCAGTAAAGACCTATATCAACAAATAAAAAAAATAACAGATAGCAATAAAATTTGGCCGGGGAAAAAATACTTTAAGGAAAAAATAAACGAACTGAACGACCGGCATCGCAAGTACGGCGACACCGCAAACCATCTAGAACCTAATGTTAAAGAAAATTTAGGAAGTTTACGCGATCTGCATACATTGCAATGGCTAACCAACCGTCACTTCAAAACTAAACACTTTGAAGAATTAGTCGACAAGGAATTCTTAACAAAAACTGAGTTGAAATTATTAAAAAAAACCTACAGAATTCTCGCTAAAATCCGCTTTGCTTTACATCTGTATACCGAACGTAGTGAAGACCGTTTGCTATTCGACTATCAATATGATGTTGCTGCACTATTGGGTTTCCATAACGATAATCGCAACTTGCAAGTAGAAGAATTTATGCAAGTTTTTTACCGCACCAGCAATCAAGTCTCTACACTTGTAGAAATCTTGATCAAGCGCTTACGCTCAACAATGTTCCCAGGTTTATTGCGACGAAGAGCCAAGCCTATCAATGAACGCTTCCAGGCACGCGGTAATCAGCTGGAGGCAACAAACACAAATATTTTTAATGCAACGCCATCAGCAATACTTGAGTTGTTTTACATCTTGCAACAACACCCTTATTTAACCGAGCCCAGTGACGCACTCATACAACTGATACTCAATCATTTACACCTAATTGATGCTCAATTTAGAAGCGCTGCTCAGAACCGCAACTATTTCATCAAAATATTAAGCCAGCCACAAACAAATTTTCGCGAAATTCGGCGTATGGCACAGCTAGGGGTACTAGGTAAATATTGGCCTAGTTTCGATGCTGTCACGGGAAGAATGCAATTTGATCTCTACCATATCTATACAGTAGAGGAACACACACTGCGTGTTTTTGAGAATGCCTGCCAGTTTAGCCAATCCACATCTGATGATGAACATGAGGCTTATCACGACATCTTCACTCAGACTCCAAAAGCCTTATTGCTGTACTTAGCCGCACTATTTCACGATATAGGCAAAGGTCAAGGCATTGATCACTCTGAGCTGGGTGCCGAAAAAGCTAAAGCATTCTGCTTGCACCACAACCTCAGCACATTCGATTCAAACTTAGTTAGCTGGTTAGTCAAGAACCATTTGGTAATGTCCATGACCGCACAACATCATGACTTGGACGATCCTGAGGTGGTTATGAAGTTTGCAGAGAATATGGGTAACCTCATACGTCTAAATTATTTGTACTTACTAACGATTGCTGACATGCGTGGCACCAATCAAAAACTATGGAATAGTTGGCGCAGCTCTTTACTTTCTAATCTTTATCACACCACCTCTAGGTATTTACGCCGCGGCCTGGACTCACCCATCAAACGTGAAGAGCTGATCAATGAAGTCAAGCAATCCGCACTAGACAAACTGATCGGACAAGGAGTTGAAAAAAGTAGTTGCTTGGTATTCTGGCAAGAACTTGAAGAGAGCTATTTTTTACGTCATTCCGACGAAGAGGTGGTGCGTCAAACTCAAGCAATCGTTCAATGCAAACCGCATGATGGTGCAATTGTTAATATACATCAGTTTAGCGCAAGGGGCGCAACGGAAATTTTTATTTACTGTAACGATCGGAACTATTTGTTTGCGCATATCACATCGATTTTAGCAGAACTTAGGCTGGTAATTGTCCATGCCAAAATTATAACTTCTAAAAAAGGCCATGCTTTAGATACATTCTTAGTGCTTGATGCAAACGGCAACCCGATTAACGACAATAACCAGTGCGAATTAGTGGCTAACAGGCTAACTGAAAAACTCGAACATCCAAGCGATATACTAATCGCGCCCACGCAAAGCTTACCTAGGATTATTCGAGAATTACGTGTGCCAATAGAGATTCAATTTGACCTAAACCAAAATAACACTCATACAATAATGGAACTCAAAGCACCAGATTTTCACGGGTTGCTCGCCTGTATAGGCAGCGCCTTTGTAGACTGCAATATTGCCGTACACGACGCACGCATTTCAAAACTAGGTGAACGCGTTAATAATATATTCCAACTAAGTGATCTTGAAAATAACCCTTTGAATACACAACAACAAAATAAACTAGAAACGATAATCTTGCAGTATTTACAACAACCAAAACAGATCCAACTCTTTGTGTAAGAGGCATAAAAATTTAATGTCCAACAAACCTATTTATTAAGCATGAATCCTCATTTACAAAAATTGCAAGCTTACCCATTTGAAAAACTTAGTACACTCATCAACAATGAGCGACCAAGTGATCAATATAGTGCGGTTTCGCTTGCTATCGGTGAGCCAAAACACCCAACTCCTGAGAGCATAAAAAATGCGCTTGCTAGCAAGCTAAGCCAACTGGACAAATATCCTTCCACTCGTGGATCGGACGAACTTCGCTTGGCTTGTGCAACCTGGTTACAAAATAGATTTAAACTATCCACACAAAACATTAATGAAAATGACAATGTTTTGCCTGTAAATGGAACGCGTGAAGCATTGTTCGCGTTTGCACAGTGCATTATTAATCCCAGCAAAAAACCTGTAGCTTTAATTCCCAATCCTTTCTACCAAATTTATGAAGGCGCGGCACTACTAGCAGGAGCTGAGCCTGTCTATTATGACTGCAGTGTGGTGGATGGCGACATTCCGGCGTTATGGGAACTAGAGCACGAGGTGTGGGAACGATGCCAGTTAATCTACATCTGCACACCAAGCAACCCCACCGGACAACTTATACCCAAAAGCACATTGCAGAAGTTGATCGAGCATTCGTTGCAACATCACTTCGTAATTGCATCAGATGAATGCTATTCAGAAATTTATTCGCCCGATGTGCAACCCCCTATGGGCTTACTTCATTATGCCCAAGAGTTAGGCAATGACGTCCTACAAAACTGCATGGCCTTCTACAGCCTTTCCAAGCGCTCGAATGCGCCTGGATTACGCTCTGGCTTTGTTGCAGGATCTGCTGATCTCATTGAACAATTCTTACGCTATCGAACATATCATGGATGCGCAATGTCCTTGCCCATACAAGCGGCAAGCATTGCAGCCTGGTCTGATGAAGAACATGTAAAGATTAATAGACAGCTGTACCAGGAGAAATTTATTGCCGTATTGAAAATACTCAATAATTGCTTGCCCTGTCAGGCGCCCGATGCCGGCTTTTATTTGTGGCCAAAATTACCCATAGATGATGAAAAATTCTGCCAATCACTCTATATGAAGAAAAATGTTCTAACATTGCCTGGCAGTTATTTAGCTCGCACCATTGCAGGTTATAATCCAGGCCATATGCGGGCACGTTTTGCTTTGGTTGCAACAAAACAAGAATGCGTACAAGCTGCAACTAGAATTCAAGAATTTTTACAAGAATTTAACTAGCCCGCATCAAGGATAGACAATGAGCGACTCCAATCAAGAAGTCATCGAAAAGGCATTTGAAAATCGTGCAGAAATTACCCCCACATCTATCGACTCAAGCACTCGTGCAGCAGTTGAAAAAACTTTACATCAACTGGATCAAGGTGAACTGCGCGTTGCCGAAAAACAGGGCGATAACTGGATTGTCAACGAATGGCTGAAAAAAGCCGTACTACTTTCATTTCGCATGAATGAAAATCAAATCATAGATGCAGGCTTCACCAAATATTACGACAAAGTGGCCACCAAATTCTCACAAATGGATGCTGCTGCGATCAAACAACAAGGCGCACGCATTGTTCCACCCGCCATGGTCAGACACGGTGCCTATATTGCTCCTGATGTAGTGCTCATGCCAAGCTATGTAAATATTGGTGCGTATGTCGATTCTGGAAGCATGGTAGACACCTGGGCAACGGTTGGATCTTGTGCACAAATTGGTAAAAATGTGCATTTATCTGGCGGGGTGGGCATTGGCGGTGTACTTGAACCATTACAGGCCGCACCCACTATTATCGAAGATAATTGTTTTGTTGGTGCTCGCTCCGAGGTGGTTGAAGGCGTGATTGTTGAAAAAGGCGCAGTCATCTCAATGGGGGTTTATATTGGCAAGAGCACAAAAATATACAACCGCGAATCAGGAGAAGTCAGTTATGGTCGTATTCCTGCTGGCTCTGTCGTGGTTTCAGGCAACCTGCCCTCTAAAGATGGTAAATACAGTCTGTATTGTGCAGTCATTGTGAAACAAGTCGACGAAAAAACTCGCAGCAAAGTAGGTATCAATGAACTACTTCGCTCTATTGATTGATCCATGCTCATATTATTTGGAATTCCAAATTGCGACCAAGTGAAATACTAAAAGGGTGGCTAAAGGGTCATGATATTAGCTTTAAGTTTCACGATTTCAAAAAACAGGGCATAACAAAAAAACAGCTTATGGAGTGGTGCAACTTCGCACCATGGGAAACACTACTTAATAAGCGCAATAGAACTTGGAAAAAGTTAAACGAAGAACAACGCGTTCACCTCTCCCAAACAAAAGCGATTAACTTAATGCAGCAGTATCCAAAATTAATTAAACGCCCTGTCATTCAATTTGAAAACAAAATTGAAATAGGCTTTGATCAACAACAATTTACTAAATTATTCTTCTAAGCGATGTCGGCAACCCTTGAGCTAGCAAAAAAACTGATTGCACAAGCTTCGGTAACGCCCGAGGATGGCGATTGCCAGACAATCATTTCAAAGCACTTGGAAGCCTCTGGTTTTCACGCTGAACCCATGCCGTTTGGCGAGGTAAAAAACTTATGGTTACGGCGTGGCACACAAGCACCACTGCTAGTATTTGCAGGCCATACCGATGTCGTACCGACTGGGCCAGAAGAACAATGGCATTCCCCTCCATTTGAACCTACGCTGCGCGACAACAAGCTCTATGGTCGAGGCGCGGCCGACATGAAATCGAGTATTGCTGCGATGACTATTGCCTGTGAAAATTTTATTCGCACTCATCCACAGCACAAAGGCTCGGTTGCCTTATTGCTTACGAGTGATGAGGAAGGTCCAGCTATAAATGGCACAAAAAAAGTCATTGAACAACTGCAAGCTCGCGATGATTGTATTGATTGGTGTATCGTTGGCGAACCCACAAGTTCCAGCTCAGTAGGCGATACACTTAAAATTGGCCGACGTGGCTCACTTTCAGCAACACTAAAAATTCATGGCTTGCAAGGCCATGTTGCCTACCCTCAACAAGCAAAAAACCCTATTCATGAATTTGCACCGGCTCTTGTTGAACTCACGGATTTGGGATGGGATACGGGCAACGAACATTTTCCAGCTACAACTTTTCAGATTTCCAATTTCAATGCTGGAACAGGAGCATCGAACATCATTCCTGGAATATTATCCGTCGAATTTAATTTACGCTTCTCTAATGAAATTACCGCAGAAGACATTAAGTCCAAAATAGAACAGTTATTACAAAAACATCAGTTGGATTATGCAATTGATTGGCATTTATCCGGCGACCCTTTCTATTGCAAACCCGAAGAATTGGTTCGCGCCTGTGAGCAAGCCATCCACGAAACACTAAATATTAAACCGGAATTATCCACCACTGGCGGCACCTCTGATGGAAGATTTATTGCTCCAACGGGCGCACAAGTGGTTGAACTAGGGCCTGTAAACGAAAGCATTCACAAAATAGATGAACATATTGAGGTGGCAGCACTCGACCAGCTGACGACTGTATACGAAAATATTTTAAAGAAGCTGCTTACCTAAAGCCCCGCCAATTAACTTAAAATTATTTATTATTTCCACTGATTCAGAAACTCAGTTAAATGCGGCCTATCCGCCTCATTGAGAAATGCTTTTACTTGTTCGCACTTCCTCTCATATTCTCCTGCTAATAATTTTCCACGCATCATTTCAAAACGCAAAAAAACCAAATACGTATTCAACACATCTGTTTCGCAGTAGTCACGAATAGATTCCAACTCTCCTGCCAAATAAGCGCCACACACCTTACTACCATCCATCCCTAACTTGCCAGGAAAGCCAAGCATGGTCGCAATATGGTCGAGTTTAGCGAAAGCGCGAGGTTGATAGGCTGCTATAACGTCCATCAAATCAATATGTCGCCAATGAAATCGACCCAAGTAATTGTTATAACGAAAACTATTATCCTCATCACCTGTTTGCCAATAATGATGTGCAGCAATGCCATGCAACAATGTTCGGTAGTGAATTACAGGCAAATCAAAGCCGCCGCCATTCCAAGACACAATTGTGGGGTTATATTTTTCCAAACCATCAAAAAAACGCTCTAGCAATTCTTTCTCGGTCGACTTCAAAGAACCTAAAGACCAGACTTTAAACGAATCGACAGTACTAAGTACCGCTGAGATTGCAACAATACGTTGCATGTAGTGCGGCATAAAATCACTGCCGGTTTGTTGATTGCGCAAATGCTCAATTGCCTTGATCACATCTTTATCTGGCAACCCTTCTAGATCATAAATCTTCTTACCCGTCTCTACATCAGGCACTGTCTCAATATCAAAAACAAGAATATTCATATGAGCAATTGATTTAATGCTTGATTACTATGCAGAAAAAAGACCGGTAGAAAGATATCGATCGCCACGATCACAAATGATCGTAACAATCATTGCATTCTGCACCTGTAGAGATATTTTCAACGCCGCTGCAATAGCGCCGCCTGAAGAAACCCCACAAAATATCCCTTCTTCTTTGCCAAGACTGCGCATCATATCCTCAGCCTCTAGTTGCGACACTTCAACCACTTGATCTACGGCACTAGCATCAAATATTTTTGGGATATATCCCTCGGGCCATTTTCGTATGCCCGGTATCTTTGATCCCTCCGAAGGCTCCACTCCAACAATTTGAATTTCAGGGTTCATTTCTTTTAAGTATTTTGAAGTACCCATAATGGTTCCGGTAGTCCCCATTGAGCTCACAAAGTGAGTAAGCTTCCCTTTTGTATCTCTCCAAATCTCTGGGCCGGTGGTTCTATAGTGCGCGAGGGAATTATCAGGATTGGCAAACTGATCCAAAACTTTACCTTTACCCTCAACCTGCATCTGTAAAGCTAAATCCCGCGCACCCTCCATGCCTTGCTCTGCTGTAACCAATATGAGCTCTGCTCCATATGCTTGCATAGACGATCGACGTTCCTCACTCATATTCTCAGGCATGATGAGCTTCATTGCATAGCCTTTTATCGCCGCAACCATGGCTAAGGCAATTCCGGTATTCCCGCTGGTTGCTTCAATCAGCGTATCGCCCGGTTTTATTTCACCACGTTTTTCAGCTTCTACAATCATACTTAATGCAGGTCGATCCTTAACTGAACCGGCAGGATTATTCCCTTCTAATTTAGCTAAAATATGATTAGGGCTTTGGCCAGGCAGCCGCTGTAGTCGCACCAGCGGCGTATTACCTACAAACTCTTCAATGCTTGGAATTTTCATTTTTTTACTCTATGAACTTTTTAATTATTCATTCTCAATGATGATGGCGTGCGCAACTGCGTACTCATTCTCATCCGCAATACTGATATGTATATCTAACTTATGCGCTTCAACCTCTTGTGCAAACTCAGGCGTAAACGCTAACCACGGTTTGCCATATTCATCATGTTGCACATACATGTCACGCCAACTCACCTTTCCGCGTATACCTGTACCTAATGCTTTCACAAAGGCCTCTTTTACAGCAAAGCGTTTCGCAATAAACGCTTCTTTATTTGGGGCACTTGCTAGTTCTTTTAATTCTTGATCGTGCAAAATTTTTGATGCGAAATTCTCAGCATATCGAGAATAGATTTTCCCAATACGGCCAATCTCAACAATATCAATCCCTGTGCCACGAATTTTCACTATCAATTACTACTTCATTTTTTAATTTAAATAAATAACAATAAAAAGCTTGGGTAGCTAGCGCTACTACATCTGAATTTATTCTATGCAATCCATTGCGCTACGCATTTCTTTTACAGCTTGCCCCAAACCCACAAACAAGGCACGCGCCACAATAGAGTGGCCGATGTTTAATTCATACATGTCAACAATATTTGCGATGGACGAAACATTTTCATAATGCAGTCCATGACCAGCATTCACCACCAAACCCAATGAAATAGCGTGCTTTGTTGCAACCTCTATTCGCTGCAGTTCTTTCTGCTGAGCTAAACCCTGAGTACCGGCATAAGTTCCAGTATGCAGCTCTATTACGGGCGCACCGGTTTTAACCGCAGCATCAATTATTTTTAGATTCGGCTCAATAAATAATGAAACCTTAATATTTCCTGCACTTAACGCGGCAACCAGCTCCTTGATGTGTGACTGATGCTTAACAACATCCAAACCACCTTCCGTAGTTAGCTCTTCTCTATGCTCCGGAACAATACAGCAGTCTTGTGGCTTGATATTTAGCGCTATATCACGCATTTCACCGGTAGCCGCCATCTCAAAATTCATATTGGATTTATTGACTTGTTTGGCAAGAACGATATCCTCGTCTTGAATGTGCCGGCGATCTTCACGCAAATGCAAGGTAATGCTATCTGCACCTACGTGCTCCACCATTTCAATCGCTTGTTTCAAATCTGGATAGGCTGTGAAACGTGCCTGGCGGATCGTCATGATATGATCTAAATTTATACCGAGACGCACCTGAGGTTGAACAGACATAGCTTAAAGACAACTAAATTTAAGTAATAAGAATTGTAATAATTAGGCTTGCATAAATTGCAGTATTTCTCGGCTATGCAAAGGCCGATTTGCGAGATGCAGATTAATGATCCCCCGCATTAATCTTTTAGCTTCGAGCAAGCAAGTTGAATCCATGCTTAAGGGTGACTGCAAACTTAACAAGGTTGTGCCTTTAATAACATTCCATGCAGTGCTTTTCTGCATCACCTTAACAGGGCCCAAACCTACATCATAGCGATAAGTGCAATCCTTTTGGATTGGTGTCTCATGATCAATTTCTTTATCCAACGAAAGGCCATGACCGATCAAGGCTAGTAGCTCTACCTCAAATAAACGCAATAACTTCTCTTGGTTATCACCATCATCTAACACACCAACAATATGCTGATAAAGATTAAATACCTCTTTGCTGGGACTGGATTTAGGCACCAAACGTAAAATTAATTCGTTTAGATACATTCCAATTATATACAGGGCTGGCACAGTGATTTTCTTTGCGCCAACCGACTCCACATGCGTAAGTGTGAAAAGATCACCTCTTCCACTCCAAGAAATTAATAATGGTGAAAATAACAACCCTACCGAGCCATTGGTTTTCTTTAAGCCGCGACGTATACATGAAACCAACCCATGCTCCGGGGTCAGCATTTCAACAATTTGACTGGTCTCTCGATAGGATCTGCTGTGAATGCAGTAGGCATGTTGTAATTGCACTCTCATCGCTATTTGCTTTTATTTTTTTTACTCTGTAGTTCAAGTTTATTGTTCAAACTGGGCAACCACATCTTGCAGATCTTGCCAGTTCTGTTTTACCTTAACCCAGGTTTTAAGCATGACCTTTCGTTTGAAAATTCTCTCTAGCTTAATACGTGACTGTTGACCTATCGCTTTTAACTTTGCCCCTCTCTTGCCAATAACAATTGGTTTTTGGCTTTCTTTTTCGACCCAAATCACTACGCCAATCGTTACAAGATTCTCATCAAAATTTAATTCTTCTACTTCAGTATAAATTGCATATGGAAGTTCTTTTTGTAGCTGCACCATTGCCGCACCGCGCACCACTTCCGTTATAACAAACACATCGTCGCGCTCCCATTTCATATCCTTAGGAAACAAGAACTCTGAACGAGGACTATGTGCACACAACCCTTTTATTAGAGCATCCATATTTTTATCATGTAAAGCAGAAAGCGGGATGATGCTGTCAAAGTCATGGCGCGTTTTAGCATTTTTCAAAATAGGCAATAATTTAGACTTATCCTTAACTTTATCTACCTTATTGATTACCAGAATTACAGAACATTTGACTTGCTTAATCTGCTTAAGCAAATATTCGTCTTCATCTTTCCAACTACCCAGTTCGACTAACATCAAGATAATATCCACATCCTGCAATGAGGAAAGCGCATTGCGCACTAGCACTTTATTCATCAAGCGTCGATTGCCGAGCTGAATTCCTGGTGTATCCGCCAAGACTAATTGATACGCATCTAAACTTAATATCCCACGAATATTATGCCGAGTCGTTTGTGGTTTATGTGTGGCAACCGATAATTGCTCGCCAAGCAACTTATTAAATAACGTTGACTTACCAACATTGGCTCGACCCACAATGGCGACAAACCCACAATGAGTTTTAATAGTCATACAACATTTTAAGAAGCTTTATGCTGTTTTGACATAGCGGTATAAGCCTGTTCTGCAGCATCTTGTTCTGCTCTGCGG
>JAPUHH010000131.1 GCA_027297825.1 Gammaproteobacteria bacterium | reverse complement strand
CTTTACACAAGGCATGTTATCAAGTCTATGAAGATACTCGCGAATGCTTAAGGCAAGTTCTATCTAGCGCTATAGATACTTCTATTCAAGTAGAAGGATTAACTGAATCACTGAACGATTGTCGTCCCACTTTATCGTTTTCCCTTCGTCTATTTGAAAGTTTGGTAAGGCGCGCTTGGCATGATCAAGCCAAACAAATCGTCAAAAGAAAAGTAGTCAATGCTGAGCATGCGAATTATATACTTAGTGTTGCGTCTGCGTTGGAAGTTGAAGATAAAGATGTGGATTCGAATTTATTTGTGCGGCTAGCAAATATCGAACACCTTGCCTGTATTAATCAAAATCAACCAATCTCAAAACGTTTTACAGAGATGGAAAATAGAATTAAATTGTCAGATGATGAGACTTTGATTTGGGTTTTCGAAGAAGCTCTAAAATTAGAGAGGCATAAGCGCACTGAAGAGAAGCAGTGGAGTGTATTTCAATCGCTGGTATATAATCTATTTAAAAAATCGCGTTACAAGAAATTATCTGCAACCGTAGAAGCTACAGGGGATTTAGCGATAAGCAATAAAAACCTTTACTACGTAACTAAAAACGAAACCTCAATAATTAGTTTTTTGGCCATACACTCAATTACACCCATGAAAGATGGTGTGAGAATTCAATCGGCTCAAGGAGATGCTGTGCCGGATACGTATATTACTGGCGACGGGCGTTTTACGTACGCGTTGCTACGTTACGCACAAGAACAAAAGTTTGCAGAATAGCTTAGCTGCCAGATATTCTCTTTAGCCATCTCATAAAGCCGCCGCAACATTCTTTGGCTGCTTTGGTTGCTTTGTTTGTAGGTGATTGTTGTCCGTGAGTGGCTTCATAGTGACGTCTAAGTACAGAATCTGTTGGAACTGCATTATTCATTTTCACAACCCCTTTTATAAGTGTTTTACTATTTGAACGAAGGAGCTTTTCTCCTGATCGGACTTTAGCACTGTTGCAATAGCGATGCATGAACTATCCATGGTGGTGGGCAGAGAATGAGTTGTAAGGTTAATTTAGCCTTGGCGCTTGGGCTATTCAAAGTGGGTTTGGTCGAATGACGGATAAAATCAAAGGGTTTTAACCGCTAGACAATAAGCTGTTATTATAACAGCGTTAAAATAATTCAATCATTTGCAATAATTTTTGGAATAAGTAATGAATAAAAAAGCCTTAGCAATGCTTGCCGGTGGTCGCTATCTGGTAGACGTCACCTCAAGTGACGAGGATCGTGATCGCGAGCTAGAAAGTCACGTGCGTAAGATGTTGCAGCTAGTCGGCGAAAATCCTGTGCGTGAAGGGTTGGTGGACACACCAGAGCGTGTTTCTAAAGCGTTACATTTTTTAACTGGTGGCTATGATCTTACAGTTGATGATGTGGTGAAGAATGCTTTATTTGAAGAGCATTGTGAGGAGATGATAATTGTTAAGGATGTAGAGTTCTACTCTCTTTGTGAGCATCACATGTTGCCATTTTTCGGACGCGCGCATGTCGGTTATTTGCCACGTGATCATATTATTGGATTAAGTAAAATTGCACGAGTGGTCGATGTATTTGCAAGACGTCTACAGGTGCAAGAAAGATTAACAACGCAAATCGCCAGTGGTTTGTTAGAGGTTTTAAATGCGCACGGAGTTGCTGTAGTGCTTGAAGCGAGTCATTTTTGCATGGTGATGCGGGGCGTGCAAAAGCAAAACAGCAAAACCGTTACGAGTTCGATGTTAGGCGCATTTCGAGAAGACTCTCGTTCTCGTTCAGAGTTTATGGAATTAATTCGCGACTAATCGAATTTATCTATCTGTGCCCTCATAATTTTCAGGGTGCACAATGGTTGAGCTGTTCTGCAGTTCAACCACATAACTTTCAATGGTTGTTTGTGTGAGATTGCGTTGCAAATCTTGTTTTACATCTTCAAAAGCAGGTTGTTCGGGTGTGCGCTTATCCTCCAATAGAATCACATGCCAGCCAAAGCGAGTTTGCACTGGAGTGGTTGAATAGGAGTCTTTTTCCATTACTTGTAAAGCGGTAGCAAATGGCGGCACCATTGTATCGGCTTTAAACCAACCTAGATCACCCCCATTCGGGGCTGATGGGCCTTGCGACTTTTGTTTTGCAAGTGCAACGAAATCAGCGCCACCATTTAATTCCACAATGACCGCTTTGGCGTCATCTTCAGTTTGCAGCAGGATATGTCTTGCTTTGAATTCACTTGTATCACTTAAACTTAAAAGGCGGTCATACTCGGCTTTTAGTTCTTCATCTGCAAAACTTAACTTTGCAAACTTTTCTGTCATCAGCGTATTAATTAATATTTGGCTTGCTTGACGTTTGATTTTCTCAATGATATCTGTGCGATCAGCAATACCTTGTTTAACAGCTTCTTGACGTAATAGTTCTGTAGCGATCATTTCATCGATAATATCTTTGTCGCTAAAATTAGCTTCGGATTGTGAGGCGCGTTTGGCTTTTGCAAACTGCTCGAAATCATCTATTGAGATACTGACATCATTTACTTTTGCATATGCGCCACTGTCATCAGTCATGGCTGCTGCGGTTGTAGTGGTATCGGTATCGGATTGACTGTCGCCCTTGCATCCGTAAAAAATGCATAAGCTACAGACCAGCAGCACCATAAGTGCAAGTTTTAGTTTGTACATGGGTTTTTCCTTAGAAAATTGTGTATATAAGAATTAGGGTAAGGCCTGCTTGAAAGGTTTGATGAGTACATTTTCATACACGCCTGCAGCAATATATGGGTCTGCATCGGCCCAGGATTGGGCGGCGGGCAGTGATTCAAATTCAGCAATAATCAAGCTGCCTGTAAAACCTGCGTCACCCGGATCAGGACTGTCTACAGCAGGATGGGGTCCGGCAATGATAAGTCGGCCTTGATTTTTAAGCTCATTTAAACGAGCGATATGTTGATCGCGAACGGATTTGCGTTTTTCTAGGCTGTTTTCGACATCCTGACTGATAATTGCATAGAGCATACGATATGATGTTTTATTCTTTATTGTGCGAGTGTTTTGAAAGGTAGATGGTTTGTATTACCAAGAAACTTATGGTTAGACCAAGAATACCAAATAGCTTGAAATTTACCCAGACCGATTCGCTGAGATTATAAGCGACGAAGATATTAAGTATAGCAATAAAGGCAAAAAATATGGCCCATCCGAGCGTTAATCTGTGCCAGATGCGTGTGGAGGCTTGGATGGAGCGGCCC
>JAPUHH010000130.1 GCA_027297825.1 Gammaproteobacteria bacterium | reverse complement strand
TTCACGACCGGCCAGCTCTAAGCTCTTGTTGTCTTTGGCAACGATTACGCGCTGTTCATCTATAGGCAGTACTTCACCAAAGCATTGTTTAAATTTCTCTTCTCCATAGACAGCGGTTGCTCCAATGATAAGTTTTTGTGGGTTAACCATGTGTGCTGCACCACGCGGATGAATCACCAGTTTTGCATTGGGCAGCTTGCTCATGAGTAAGCCTGCGCCTCCAGCATGATCTAGATGTACATGTGTGGGGATGACGTAATCAACATCTTCTAGGCATAGATTTTTTTGTGTTAAGACTTCTAATAGATAGGGCACTGTATTACCTGTGCCTGTATCTATAAATGCAGCACGGCCATTATGAATCATTAGATAACAAGCAGCATGTCCAGCTTGCACGTACATGGTATCTATACAGCTAATGCCATAATCATATTCATAAACAATAGCTTGCATCGTTAACGTCCTGGTTAGTTTTAAGCTAGCAAATCTTTGGCACTGACGATTATTCCATCTTCATCTGCGTAGAGAAAATGTCCTGGAATAAAATCTACGTCGGCAAATTGCACTACAAGATCATTTTCGCCAATGCCTTTTTTATCGGTTTTGAGTGGCATTGTCGCGATAGCCTTGCAGCCTATATTGATTGTGGCAATCACTTCTGAATCGCGTATGCACCCGTAGACAACAATACCAGCCCAATGATTCTCTGCGCCGGCATGTGCTAATAAATCACCTACTAATGCTCTACGTGTGGAGCCACCACCGTCTACTACCAATACTTGACCATCACCTGGGCTTTTGAGCGCTTCTCGAACCCGTGAATTATCTTCATGGCACTTGATGGTGCTGATTTTTCCGCAAAATGAGATCTTGCCTCCGTAATCACGAAATAGTGGTTGAGCAATGGCAATGCTGTTTTCATGCTCGTCGCAAAGATCGGCAGTTTTAAATTGCATGTATTTAGCTCCTTGCTAAACGTTATAATTCTGGGCTCTAATCATGCCACTCTTAGGGTTCGTATGGCGCGGATTTTATAGTGTGCGTATCGGCTGCTTGGAACAAATATATCCCATGATAGATAGCAGATGAGGGTAGGTTTTTGGCCGAACATAATACTTATTTCCCCATTGATGACTTGCATGACGAAGTGCTCAATTTTTGTAGTATCTGTAAATTAGTATCTGTTAATATACACCGCCCTAATTAAGCTTGGTTAAAATTCTAGAGTTGGAATTAAATTATTTACATCGGCGATTTTTTGAAGGAGACATCGTGAGCAAGAGTAAAGCTGAACAAATTAAAGAACTTGAACAGGAATGGGCAAGTAATCCTCGCTGGAAAAATGTAAGACGTGATTATACCGCTGCAGATGTAATACGTCTCCGTGGATCTGTGCAAATTGAGCATACACTTGCAAAACGTGGTGCAGAAAAACTTTGGAAATTAGTCAACGAAGAAGACTATATCAATTGTCTTGGTGCGTTAACAGGTGGGCAAGCCGTTCAGCAAGTTAAAGCAGGAATCAAAGCTATTTACTTATCGGGCTGGCAAGTGGCGGCAGATGCGAACACTAGTGAGACCATGTATCCTGATCAATCTCTCTATGCATATGACTCTGTGCCTACTGTTGTGCGCAGAATAAATAACGCATTTAAACGTTCGGATGAAATTCAATGGTCGCGCGAAGATGGTGATATAGATTATTTCGCGCCGATTGTTGCAGATGCAGAAGCGGGTTTCGGTGGTGTGCTTAATGCATTTGAATTGATGAAAAATATGATTGTTGCTGGTGCAGCAGGTGTGCATTTTGAAGATCAACTCGCGGCAGTTAAAAAATGTGGTCATATGGGAGGTAAAGTACTCGTGCCTACTCAAGAGGCCTGTCAAAAGCTGAATGCAGCACGTCTTGCTGCAGACGTGATGGGTGTTCCAACCGTAGTATTAGGACGTACTGATTCGGAAGCGGCTAATCTACTTACCTCTGATTGTGATGATCGTGATAAGCCTTTCTTGACTGGTGAACGTACCGCTGAAGGGTTTTATCGTGTCAATAACGGTTTAGAGCAAGCCATCTCGCGTGGTGTTGCTTATGCTGAATATGCCGATTTAATTTGGTGTGAAACCGGTACACCTGATTTAGAGTTTGCTAAAGCTTTTGCAGATGGTGTTCGTAAAGAACATCCTGAACAATTACTTGCATACAATTGCTCACCATCATTTAATTGGAAAAAGTATTTGGATGATGCCACTATCGCAAAATTCCAACGTGAATTAGGCGCCATGGGTTATAAGTATCAATTCATCACTTTGGCGGGCGTTCATAACATGTGGTACAACATGTTTGATCTAGCTCAGGGTTACGTGAAAGACGGTATGAGCGCATACGTAAACATGGTGCAAGAGCCAGAATTTAAAGCTCGTGATCGTGGCTATACCTTCGTTAGTCACCAACAAGAAGTTGGCGCGGGCTATTTTGATGATGTAACGACTACCATTCAAGGTGGTTCTTCTTCGGTAACGGCTTTAACCGGTTCAACAGAAGAGGCGCAGTTCGACAAGTAACGATAGAAATATCCAGATTAATCCCGGCACGTAGTAACGTACATGTCGGGATTTTTTTTGTCGCTTTGATGGTAAGTAAAAGCCAATAAGGCATGTCTGTGGTAATTCAACTATAATTAATATTTATTTATTTCACATTTTGAGGTCAATTCATGGCACATCAATCTTATGAGCATGTCCAAGTTCCCGCAGAAGGTGAACGTATTCGGCTCAATGCAGATAACACCCTGCAGGTGCCCGATAATCCAATCATTCCTTTCATAGAGGGAGATGGAATCGGTATAGATGTCACTCCTGTGATGCGGCGTGTGGTGGTGGCAGTCGTCAAGCAAGCCTACGGTGATAAGCGCCAGATTCGATGGATGGAGATTTATGCGGGTGAAAAAGCTTCGCGTTTATATGGCGCTGCAAATTTCCTGCCAGACGAATCGCTTGATGTCATGCGTAAGTACATTGTTTCGATTAAAGGTCCGTTGGCTACTCCTGTGGGAGTGGGGATGCGTTCTCTAAATGTTTCTATACGACAGACACTTGATCTTTATGCTTGTGTTCGTCCGATTCGTTTCTTTTCAGGCACACCGACTCCACTCAAAGATTCGGGCACTACGGATATGGTAATTTTTCGAGAAAACACCGAAGACATTTATGCCGGAATTGAATGGGAAGCGCAAAGTGAAGAGGCTAAAAAACTTATTAAGTTTTTACGTGAGGAGATGCAGGTAACAAAAATACGTTTTCCTGAAACCTCTGGTATTGGTATTAAACCCGTTTCTAAAGAAGGTTCGGTACGCTTAATTCGTAAAGCCATCCAGTACGCGATAGCTAATGACCGCCATTCTGTTTCCTTAGTGCACAAAGGAAATATCATGAAGTTTACAGAAGGTGCATTTCGGAATTGGGGTTATGAATTAGCGTTGCAGGAGTTTGGTGCTGAGCTAATTGGTGATGGACCTTGGTGCAAATTTAAAAATCCAAATAATGGTAATGAGATCATTATCAAAGATGTGATTGCAGATAATTTTTTACAACAAATTTTATTAAAGCCAGAAGACTACGATGTGATTGCCACACTAAACTTAAATGGCGATTACATTTCTGATGCGCTAGCCGCGCAAGTAGGCGGCATTGGTATTGCACCAGGAGGCAATATTTCAGATAGCATGGCAGTGTTTGAGGCGACACATGGAACCGCTCCAAAGTATGCCGGAAAAGATCGAGTCAATCCTGGCTCTATCATTCTGTCAGCAGAAATGATGCTGCGGCATCTTGATTGGAATGAAGCTGCTGATCTTATTGTGAAGGGTGTTGAGGGTGCGATTGCTGCAAGGACGGTGACTTACGACTTGGCTCGTGCTCGGGCTGGATTTAATGCTAAACGTCGTCGACCAGGCACTTCAAGAGAAGTGCAGGAAGACCTTGAAAGGTTAATGCCTGGCGC
>JAPUHH010000013.1 GCA_027297825.1 Gammaproteobacteria bacterium | reverse complement strand
CACCCAGCGCATCACCAGCGTCTCCGCAAACTACTAAACGACCTTTTTGTGCCATGAATGCGCTCATATGGCCAACGTTTCCCTTAACTACGATGTCTACACCTTTCATAGAAATTCCACAGCGCGAACTGGCATCGCCTTCAATTACTAATAGTCCTCCATGTGCAGTGGCACCTGCATACTGTGATGCATTACCTTTAACCCATACGGTTCCCGACATCATGTTCTCCGCTACACCCGCGCCACAATGACCATTTATCGTTACTGTTGCTTGCTTATTCATGCCCGCACAGTAATACCCAACATGCCCATTAATTTGTAAGTTCAAAGCAGAATCAATTCCTACGGCAATCGCATGTCGTCCTTTAGTGTTTGTAATTTTCCAGGTTGATTGGTCATTAACAAGTTCAGAATTGTGCAAGGCTGCATTTAATTCGCGTATTTCAGATTGGTCTAAATCAAATTCAGTCATTTTCATTTCAGTAAAAAAATTATTAATGCTTCCAGCTATAAATTTTTGCTGGGAGAGGTTCCCAACAATGTGCAGTTTCTGCTCCGGGTAATGTTGCAATAGCACGGTACTCTGATGCCATCGCGACCCACTCGTCGGTTTCTGCAATGATTGCTGGTTTGCATGCAATAGGGTCGCGCATCACCGCAAAGCCATCTTTAGTTCCCACCGCAAACGTATAAAAACCATCTAAGTCATATATTGCAGCCTCAAGTGCTTGGTCTAAATCATCGCCTTGTTGTAATCGTGAAGCGATGTAACCTGCAGCTACTTCGCTATCATTATCTGTATGAAATATGATGCCTTTTTTGCGCAGGATTCTGCGTAAACGGTTATGGTTTGACAGCGAACCATTATGTACCAGGCATAAATCTTCACCTGTGGAAAAGGGATGTGAATGATGAGTGGTGACTGCACTTTCTGTAGCCATTCGAGTATGTCCCAATGCATGGGTGCCTGTTAGCTCTCGAATTTTAAATCGATCAATCACACGCGATGGTAAGCCCTTTGCTTTATAGATTTCAATCGAACTACCGGAACTAATTAACTTAAGTTCAGGATGATGTTGGTGCAACCAAGCCGTAATGCCTTCTTCACTTCCGGGAACGACATAAGTTGCCTGATTTCCTCTGACCTCAGTACTAACTTTACCACCATAGTGTTGGCCTAAATCTTCAGCGACTTTGGTCCAGCTGTAGTCAAGTCCAGGGCTGAGTACAGTCAGTTTAGTGTGATCTTGATCGGTTGGTGTTCTGTATACAGCGATGCCTGCGCTATCGGGACCACGTTCGGTCATTTCAACCAGCATATCGGATAGATGCGCCCCGAGCCGTGACTCTATATTCTCAGATTTAGAAAATAATCCAACGATTCCACACATTATGACTTACTGCACCTACGTAAATAAATGTTACTATACGTAAAATAAAGTTACTGTCAATAAAACTCTCGTATATATGAAACTTAATTAAATTTGGCTGTAAATTTCCAATATCTGATTGATTAATATGGTAAAAGAATATATTCAGGCGGTCTTATAGCCTTAATAAACGCTCTTTAATCTGAAAAAAATATGGCGAAAAAGGGCAGGCCTAAGTCTCTGAGGAATAGTTAATAATGGCTAGGAGTTCTATCGGTACCTTAATAAGTTTTTCAGGGCCATGAGGGACTTTGCCTGAGAACATCAAGGAATCACCAGGCTGCAAAATATAAGTATCGCTACCATGCCGGTATTCTATTTTACCTTTGAGCATGTATATAAACTCGGTACCATGGTGTTGAAAGCTTGGAAAGACTTCACTTGCATCATCCATAGTTATCAAAAATGGTTCGAATGATTTAGTAGGCCCTTGCTCATAGGCGAGTAGCTGGTAGCTATGTCCTTTTTTGGTTCCTCTTCGAACGACTTGCATGCCTTTACCTTTTTTTACTATCTGTGCGCTTCCCTCGGGTACATCATAGTCTCTAAAGAATAAGGACATCGGCATCCCTAAGGCCATCGCCAGTTTTTCTAATGTGTCTAAGCTTGCGCAAACATCTCCGCGCTCAATACGGCTTAACATCCCAGAGCTGATGCTGGCCAATTCTGAAACTTCATTGATGGTTAAGTGGTTTGAGTTCCGCTGTAGGCGAATCACATTACCGATATGATGTTCAATTTTGAAAGAGGCATCTCTTGAAGAATTAAGCGAGGCTTTTGATTTTGTAATTCGCGCTAATTTCGAACGAATATCTGTTTTCTTTTTGGCGGGTTGCTTTGGCATTAGCTAGTAAATAGGTTGTTTTAAATGATGATGTATCCCAGTAGTGCTTTTTACTGTAGACGGGCAGCGAACTCAATTAAATCTTTTACTGTAATATCAGGTTTGTACTCCCAGGGGTCAAAAATATTATTGGCATCACGCTGAATCCATGCGGCATTTAGGCCTGCAGAAGTGCCTCCAATCACATCAAAGGGGTTGCTAGATACGACCCAGCAATCTGTTAGCTCCACTCCAGTTTGTGTTGCGAGAGTTTTATAAATTATTGGGTTTGGCTTGAATGTTTGTAATGCATCAACGCTTACTATATCTTCTAGATAATCGAGTAAATTAGCATTAGATAATAGTGTTTTTAAGGTCGACTGAACTCCGTTTGAAAATGCTACTAAAGTGTAGTTACTTTGCTTTAACGCTTTGAGTGCCGGTACCACATCCGAAAACGGTTGAAGTGTTGTATATAATTTAAGAAGATCATTTTTATCAGCACTTGAGAAGCTAATATCCATGTATTCCATGGTATATTGCATTGCTTGTTGTGTGCATACATCAAAATCTTGATAGCGACTCATCAGCCCACGACGGAACGTGTATTCAAGTTGTTTTTGTCTCCAGATTTCTGCAAATGGTTTAGACTTCTCTCCAATTAATGTATGCAAATACTGACTCATTTCTAATGGGTCAACGAGAGTTCCATATACGTCGAATCCGATGGTTATCTTTTTCAAACAAAGCCTCTATGTCATTTATTTGCTTCAGCAATTGTAAGATTTATTAGTGATGAATAGTGGGAATATCTTTAAGCAAGCCTGAGTATTTTTATTCTGTAGTTAGGTGAGTGTTTATTTTTCTCGAGTTAGTCATAGGCCATAAAATGGAGTCTATCTACTACCGCTTATATCATTAAAACAGCATATTACGGTGAAACCTCTTATTTTTAAGAGGTAGAGGCCGATAAAATATTAGTTACCATTCAATTAGTGGAGATTTTGTGTTTATTAAGCTAGGGACGGTGTTCCTATTACTCATATTATCCTCTATAGCTTCCGCCGATGAGGCTGTTACTTATCTTGTACAAACACGATCTGATGCTGGTGAGTTATTACAAGGTGCTGCTTTTACCGATAGTGATCAATGGGAAGTCGATGGTTATGTAATACTTGAGTCCGACTCAAGAGCCAGTTTTTTTGGGAGCTGGACAATGTCAGGCATGATTGAAGCAGTAGATAGCAATGGAGATATGTATCTGTTTAATGTGATTAGAGTACTAAACGATACATCAGTCATAAATTAAACAGATAATTTTTGATTTAAACTGTTAAATACTGACCTGCAAGCTCATCGGTTAACATATCTATTTCCCCTTCTTCTACAATTCGTCCACTATCCATAATGGCGAAGTGTTGTGTGACAGCACGAACAAATTCCAAATTTTGTTCTACTAATAGAATTGAACAATTTTTTTCGGAACGTATGCGTTTAATAATGTCGTCTATTTCTTCAACAACAGAAGGTTGAAGACCTTCTGTAGGTTCATCCAATAGTAATAAAGTGGGTTCTTGAATTAGTGCGCGTGCAATCGAAAGTTGTTGCTGTTGGCCACCGCTGAGTGTACCGCCTTTTTGTTTTTGAATCGGTTTTAATGATGGAAAAAAATCAAAAATAAATTTAGGAATCTCTTTATTTTTATTTCCTTTTCCCCGCATTGCTACGAGTAAATTTTCATATACAGTTATGTCCGGAATGATTTCTCGCCCTTGCGGGACATAGCTTATCCCTGTGCGTGCACGGTCATGAGTTTTTTGATTCGCAAGATCAATGCCATTAAATTGTATGTTACCGCTGTGTGGGGGATTGATCCCAATAACACTTTTTAGCAGCGTCGATTTTCCCACCCCGTTGCGCCCTAATACACTCACCGTCACGCCATCAGCTATACTCAAAGAAACGCCGTGAAGAATGTGGCTTGTTCCGTAAAAGGTATTAATGTCCTGTACTTCAAGCCCCATCGTAACGCCCTTTGCCTAAATAGACGGCTTTAACTTCTTCATTTTTGACCACTTCGGATAAAGGTCCTTCCGCTAAGATTTGACCTTGTGCAAGTACAGTAACTTTTTTAGCAATTTTTCGAACTATATCCATATCATGCTCAACAAACATCACGGCATGGGTTTGTGCAATTTTTTGAATTAGTTCCGCGGTTTTTTCTTTACCTTCTTCTGTCATGCCTGTAGTAGGTTCATCTAACAACAATAATTTTGGTTCTGAAGCAACTAACATTCCTAATTCAAGCCACTGACGTTGTCCATGACCCAATGTATCAACACTGTCTTCCGCTTTATTCGCCAACATAATAAAGTCCAAGATCTCCCAAATTCGATCATTGTCTTTTTTGGTAACTTTACCAAACAATGATTTCAGCACCTTACGGCGTCCTTTTAAAGACACCATAATGTTGTCATATACAGAAAGCGTTTCGTACAAGTTTGGAACTTGGAACTTTCTACTGATTCCTTTTACGAAAATTTTATCGGGAGCCATCCTTGTAATATTTTCACCATTGAAAACAATCTTCCCGGATTTCGGTTTATATCGCCCAGTAATCATATCAATCAATGTAGTCTTACCAGCACCGTTCGGACCGAGTACGACGCGTAATTCATTTTCTTCGATACTAAAATCCAGTTTATCCAGAATAGTGTAGCCGCTTATTTCGGTAGTAAGACCGTTAATTTCTAGAATGTTAGCCATCTTGTTTAATTAACATTTTGTTCAAGCAAAGAGTTTCTTTAAATATCAGTGGAGCCTTTTTTTTGCCCAGGGCTCCAATTTTTTTGTCGATCCTCGGCCAAGGCATCTGCATCTGCTTCTGCTAC
>JAPUHH010000129.1 GCA_027297825.1 Gammaproteobacteria bacterium | reverse complement strand
CATGCAATCATTTGGACAACCCGATACCTTAAATTTAAATTTATAAGGAAGTGCAGGTCGATGCACATCATCAGTAAAGTTGTTGAGTAAGGTACGATGAATTTTCATTTCATCTGCATTAGACATTTCACAACGTGCTGCACCAACACATGACATGCCAGTACGTATGCATGGTCCCGCACCACCTAAATCCCAACCAAACTCATTGATTTCATCAAAGAAGTGCTGAGTATTTTCTGTGGTTGCACCGATAAACATAATGTTGCCGGTTTGGCCGTGGAAGGTAACCAGTCCTGAGCCCCATTTTTCCCAGCTATCGCCAAGTTGACGCAACATGTCCGTAGTGTAGTAGTTGCCTGCAGGAGGTTGTACGCGCAAGGTGTGAAACTCTTTTGATTCTGGAAATTCTGCACCTACTTCGGAAAAGCGTGGAATGATTCCACTGCCATATCCAAATACCGATACCGTGCCACCTTTCCAGTAGCCTTTACGAGTTTCATACGAGTGTTCCAACTGGCCTAATAAAGAATTCGCGACACCTTGAATTCTTTTGTCTCCATGTTGGTCACGTAGACGCTTAATCCCAGAAACAAAACTCGGCCAAGGACCTTTTTCCAGCTCATCAAGCATTGGGGTGGGGTGATGCTTATCTGGCATAGTGAAATCTCCTAAGTATTACGTGTGGGATTCGAAGTTCGAATCGGGATCAATAGAAAATACATATCATTACTTATATAGAATACAACGGAAATGTTCTAAACATAATGTTTAATAAGTTTAGGAGTAGGATCATATTGGCAAAATCCCCTCCATGGGGTGCCAACTTAAGTACAGGTTATCCCTATAGAGATACAGTTTATTACAATGATGAGATAAGTGAATTTAGAGCTTTTCCAAGTAGTCTTAGTCAAAGGACCCATAACCAATAGTAGAACCATATATTTATACTTATTTGCTCAAACAGCACTAAAGAAATGCAGCCTAATTATTTAAGTCAACCGCAGGCCTATCAAACATGGCGAGCCTTTAAGCTCAGTAATTACCCAAAAGAGGTTGGGCTATTGATTGTAAACATTAATAATCCTATAAAAATATTGGATGAAGAATGCAATCTCTTGCTGAAAATATGCGCCAAGACCAATATCGTCATTTATCGAACAAATAATGATCAGACTGATGTAAAGCGTTCGATCTCAGCGTTAACACAACAGCTTGGCTTGAAAGAGCTGGATGCCAATATATGCGCAGATGAAGATCGAATTTCTACGATTCAGGACTTGGGCTCTGACCGTGCGTCATATATTCCCTATACCAATAAACCACTGAACTGGCATACCGATGGCTATTACAACGGTGATACGCAACGAATTCGTGCATTTTTAATGCACTGTGTTCGACCGGCTGAGAGTGGCGGCGAAAATGCCTACTTAGATCCAGAAATCGCCTATATTTTATTGCGTGATGAAAATCCAAATTACATTGATGCTTTAATGGATGCTAGCGTCATGACGATTCCTGCAAATGAACAAGCAGGGCGACAAATACGTGCTGCACAAACAGGACCAGTGTTTTTTGTTGATGAGGAATCACAGTCTATATCTATGCGCTACACCGCGCGCAAACGAAGCATCATTTGGAAAAATGATAAGACCGTAGAACATGCCTTAGCTTTTCTGCACGAAATTCTGCAAGGCAACCCTTATTTGTTTCGTTATCGTTTATCCGCAGGAGAAGGCGTTATAAGCAACAATGTCTTACACAATCGATCTGCAATTACTGACAGTTCTAGCGCAGATGAAAAGCGCCTGTTGTATCGGGCTAGATTTTATAATCGTGTTAAAAAGTGCGATGAAGAACAAGATTTGCAAGATGTGGTAAATCAATAATGTTGTGGCTAAGCGAAATTCTTATGCAAAGCCATGAGTTACAGTCTTTTGAAGAGTTAAAAGTAAAATTAAGCGAGCGTGCTAGACAAGGTGAGGTATTTTTTCGTATGGATGTGCGTCCGCAGTTTCAAGATACTCCTGAGAATTGGGAAGATATTTTAGAATCCGTTTTTACCACAGCGAATAGCATTCCTAAGTAACCGTAATGTACTGGCAAGACCAAGAAGAAGATAAAACGCAATACGTTGTGCCTGGCGATGTTGTTGATCTAACTTTTAAGGTGCAATGCAAGCAATTGCCTTTGGATCATGCACACGCATTATCGCAAGTGATACAGCAAGAGTTGCCATGGTTTGTTGAAGAGCCATTGGTGGGTATGCATTTAATTCATGGAGCGGAATCCGGCAATGGTTGGATTCGTCCTCAAGAGCCTGATGCATTGCTAAGTTTGTCACGTCGCGCTCGATTTGCATTGAGATTGCCCAAGCACCGCATTCAAGAAGCCGCGGCTTTAGCGGGAAGGAAACTCTGCATTGCGGGTTCTGATTTAATCCTTAGAGAGCCCTATGAGAAGCTACTATCTGCGATCACCACTATATTTGCGCGTTACATCATTACCGATGAGGTGGAAGATGAAGCAACATTTCTTCGTCAGGCGGCAGAGCTACTTAATAAAGAAGGCATTCAAGTGAAGAGAATGATAAGTGGACGCACCCATGTCTTGCGCATGCCTGACGCAGACGTGCAAACACGTAGTTTAATGCTTGATGGCTTAGAGATTGAGCAGTCGGTATATCTGCAACAGCATGGGTTGGGCGCAGGCCGAAAAATGGGTTGTGGCTTATTTTTACCTCATAAGGGTATTGACGCGGTAGGACAGGCCCAGGAATGATAGTTCCCATAAGTGATCTTTTCGCGCCTAGTTTATTTTCGGATCGTTCAGATACTCATGTACTTGTGTGTACACTCCGCTCTTCGCGATTCTTCATAGGTCGCTTAGAGGCTAAGAATCTCTATTTATGCTATTAATAATGAAGATTAAAACGGTTGTGTTATTTGTTAGGAGTTAAGTATGGGTATTAACGTAAACGGTATAGAACTTGAAACTACGCCTTCTGGCTTTTTAGTTAATATACAAGAGTGGAGTGAAGAGCTAGCACTGATTATTGCTAAAGAAGAGGATATTGAACTCACCGAAAAGCATTGGGATGTGATTAAATTTTTACGTGATGAGTATATTAATAATAGTGGTAATCAACCCAATACTCGCAATATAGCTAAGGCAATGGCCAGTACTTGGGGAGAAAAAAAATTAAATGCCAAAGTTTTGTATGATTTATTTCCTGGAAACCCTAGCAAACAAGGTGGACGGATTGGCGGCTTGCCGGAAAGTCGAAGAAAAGGCGGCTATTAGTCCTATTGGTGTAAAATTTTGCACCCACTAGGGAATACAGACAGATTTTTACCAAATTATTAAATTAGTATTACTAAATTATTCGGATCAGCTAGCGAGGATGTACCGTGAGTTCTAAACAAGACAAGATCAAGAAAATGCTTGATATGCAAAAGAAGTTTATGGAGCTTGAGCAAAAAGGCGAAGTAACTGCAGAAAGCTATTGGGCGCCAACAGACGGGTCTGCTTTGGATGGTTATAAAGACGAGTATAGTAAACTTGCTATGGAAGTGGTCGAGGAAGCTCACAAAGAGAAAGGGTCGCATAGTTAAAGTAATATTTGTTTTAATTTAATAGACCACCATTTTCTATTATTTGGGCAGCCTTCTTTTAGGCTACTTATACTTCACTCCACATCCGCACTAAGTTTACGTATACATTATCAATACGTTTTGTGTCTTCGGAGTTAGGATCTTTGCGCAACATTTTTTCACGCGTGTGACTAAGTTGGTAAAGCAAATAACGTTGTTCGTTATTGCGGATTAAACTTTGCACCCAAGTTACCGCCACCAGGCGTTCGCCACGTGTTATAGGGGTTATGTGATGGCGTGTTGAAGCTGGATAGAGCACGGCATCACCTGCAGGACATTTTATTTTTTGTTCGCCGTAAGGTGATTGAATAATTAATTCACCACCTTCGTATTCCTTAGGCGAGGTTAAAAAAATCGTAATTGCAATATCAGAACGATAACGTTGTCCTTCTCCCATAATGGGGTCATCGATATGATCGCCATACTCCATACCTTTTTTGTAGCGCACATAAAAAGGTGCAGCGATACGATGTGGCAGTGCAGCATGTTGATATTCGGGATGACGAACTAAGTTGTCCATGATGATTTGATCTAGCTCGGCAATAACTTTTTCATTCGAGAGTTCCTCGTTATTCTTGACGAGCTGTGCAGCAATGCCAGCAGAAAGTTTGCCATCGCGAAATTTTGCATTCAGCAATAAGTCTTGGGCTTGTTTGAGCTCATGTTCGCCAAGCACATGTTTAATTTGAACTAACATTTTTTGATTACTCGTTACAGGCTATACTTAAAGATAGTTCATATAGAAATAAGAAGCGATGATACTTAAAGTTACGATCGATGAGAAAACATTTCCTTTGGAAGTTGAAGATGAAATGATGCTGAACGCACAAGATGCATTTCAAAAAATGGATGCGGATATGAATCAGGGCTGGCAAATGAGCCGCATGTGGGTTGATTATCCAAATGACGTGCAGCGATGCCAAATCGCTGCCGACAAAATGTTAACGGCTATCCAGCATGAAAATACTGCAACGGTAGGACTTATGTCTGCTTACATATTGAATAAAATGCCAGGCATTCAAGTGATTGATATTGACACTACAGGTGATATAACTTTGACAGAAATTGTAATGAGTTGATTTTCCCATAAGCCAAACGCTACCAAGCTGAGCTACACCCTGTTAACCAAATTAAATCAACGCGCCCTTAATGTGCTGCTTACTTCAGTTAACTGATTGCAGGACTTTGCCTCTACTAGGAATACAACGGCGTTATTTGACTCTTTGCTTTCAGTCATTCAGACGTGACTAGTGATGTTTTCGCTTGTCTGATCAAACAAATCTTATCACCTTTCATTTTCACAGCTACGGCTGGGGATGATCAACTAAGCACCAGTAGAAAGACATGAATTCGAATGCATAACCCTACTTTGCTGCGTGTTTTTATATGCAGACTTATTCATCTGATTAGCAGTCTTTGTCTAGATTGATCAACATACATGTTGAGTGCAGACTTCTTTTGATTGATAATAAGCAATACTTATTAGGTCATTATAATTTTTTGATTATCCGACATACTCTAGTTACAGTCGGAACACCTGTTGCAGGAGATAATTATGGCGGAAGATAAGCTCACGTTTCGACGCTACGAAGATGGCGATCATGTGACAACGCAATGGAGCACAGATGTCGTTCAAAACGGGCTTGCGGAGATTTGTCCTACCTATATTCACAGAACTCCTCCCTGTCAAGCCAGTTGCCCATCTGGACACGACATTCGTGGTTGGTTATCAATTGTTCGCGGGATTGATAAACCCGTAGGGGATACCGCCTGGCAGGAATATGCTTTTCGGCGCATGTCGATGGCCAATCCATTTCCATCCGTCATGGGGCGAGTGTGTCCGGCCCCTTGTGAGGACGGTTGTAATCGTAATGAAGTGGAAGAGGCCGTTGGGATCAATGCGGTTGAGCAATATATTGGCGATTGGGCCTTACAACAAAACCTGACGTATCCTTCGCCGACACAAGATAGCGGCAAAAAAGTTGCAATTGTTGGCGGCGGTTGTGCGGGTCTCACAGCGGCCTTTTTTCTGCGTCAGAAAGGTCATGCTTGTACAATTTTTGATGAGTACAGCCAACTCGGCGGCATGATGGTGTTTGGAATTCCGGGTTACCGCACGCCGCGTTCAGTGATGGACGGCGAGATTCAACGAATTATCGATATGGGTGTGGAGGTTAAACTCAATACTCGGGTTGGCACGGACGTGTCGGTGAAAGAGCTGGAGCGCGATTACGACGCCATATTCTGGGGCATTGGTGCTGTGGCAGGAAAGGCTATACCCATTCCGGGTGGTGATGCCCCGAATTGTGTTGATGGCATGTCGTTCTTGCGTGCATTTAATGAAGGGCGATTGCAGTATCTTAACGGACGGATACTTGTGATTGGTGCGGGGGATACCGGGATGGATGTGTTGGCGGTAGCTCGGCGCATTGGCAATATTCATAACACCACGGAAAAAGACCGGCCAGAAAATGTAATCCTAGGTTATACCGTACATGATGTAGCTGCGGTGGCACGACGTAAAGGGGCCGATGTATGGGTGATCTATCGGCGACCCATCTCCGAAGCGCCGGCAACCAAACATGAACTAGATGCAGTGATACGCGAGGGAGTGGAAATCCATGATGGATTATCCCCAGTGGAAGTCATAAAAGATGCAAGCGGCAAAGCCAAAGCATTGCGAGTGGTGCCAGTAGAACAGATCGATGGCAAGTTGAAACCCAAGGATGGTGAAGAATTTGACATTGAATGCAGTCTTATTGTCAGTGCGACCGGCCAAACCGGAGATTACACGGGTATCGAAGAATTCGATAATGGACGGGGGCTGATGGATGCGGATAAGATTTACCAAGTGGTCGGCAAACCTGGGCATTTCGTCGGTGGTGATGCCGTTAAGCCGCATTTACTTACTACCGCAATCGGTCAAGCATCAATCGCAGCGCAAAGTATCCACCATTATTTGATGGGACAGGAAATACCTGCACGTCCTAAGGTCGATTCCCATCATTTCAAACTTCTAGATGAGTTACGCGAACGTGAACTAGAGCCAAAGGAATACGAAAAAGAGGAGGTATGGGGCACCGACGCTGCGGATTTTGCAGTTCATAATTACGAAGATCGCGCAGCTACTGAGATCGCGACCAGCGATCTGTTGCATCTCGCTTATTTTGAAAATACCCCGATGAATCGACGACAGGAAGCTAACATCGACTCTGAAGACGTGTTAAATAACTTTGAGGAAAGATTCTCCGGGCTGGAAGAACAAAAAGCGGTTGATGAAGCGAAACGCTGTATGAGTTGTGGGATGTGCTTCGAATGCGATAATTGCGTGATTTATTGCCCGGAAGACGCCAT
>JAPUHH010000128.1 GCA_027297825.1 Gammaproteobacteria bacterium | reverse complement strand
AAACCTGCAGAAGTAGTACGAGACTGGTTTCTCGTAGATGCCACAGATAAGACCCTGGGTCGATTGGCGAGTGAAATTGCCAAGCGCTTGAAAGGTAAGCACAAGCCTATTTATACGCCGCATGTGGATACGGGTGATTGTATTGTAGTGATTAACGCTGAAAAGGTGCGAGTTACGGGTAATAAACTTGATGATAAAATGTATTACCGCTACACAGGCTATGTAGGTAATCTTAAGTCCATGAACCTGAAGGAGATGCTAACTAAGCATCCTGAGCGTGTATTAGAAAATGCAGTAAAAGGCATGTTGCCCAAGAATCCATTAGGACGTGCCATGTTTCGCAAATTAAAAGTATATAAAGGCCCAGAACATATGCATGCGGCACAACAACCACAAGTATTGGAATTATAAAAATTATGGCAAAAGAACAATATTATGGTACCGGTCGAAGAAAGAGCTCAACAGCTCGAGTTTATCTAAGTCCTGGTCCTGGCAATATCACTATTAATACGTGTACCCAAGAGAATTATTTTGGGCGAGAAACTGCGCGCATGATTATTCGACAGCCACTAGAAGTATCTGAGTTGTTAGGATCGTTTGATGTGGATGCCAAAGTCAAAGGTGGTGGTGACAGTGGGCAAGCCGGTGCCATTCGACTTGGTATTGCACGTGCACTGCTGAAATATAACGAAGAATTGCGTTCGCCATTGCGCCAACATGGATTGTTGACACGTGATGCACGTGAAGTGGAGCGTAAAAAAGTCGGACATCGTAAAGCGCGTAAGAAAGAGCAATACTCTAAACGCTAAACTACTTGTTCGTTGTGGTTGTGTGTTTTCTATACGCACAATAATGTTGTATGCCACCACGCATGCAAATCGCATGTCATCGTATTCAATATTTGATCCTCAAATTATTTATGTTTAGGATCGTATTGATTCGATTCAAATCTATGGATCAATGCCCATTGGTTTATGTAAGATCACCTCACTAGCCTAAAAAGAGCTGTTCTAGAACAGTTTGTATCTGGTAATGATGCCGACACAATATGACTGCGAATTCAGCTAGAAATGCTAAGTATTGAATATCGTGATTACACCGATGTTGGATTTAAAACTACCTTTGCACTAGTCTCTGATCAGGCCCAGCTTTAAGTGAAGATTTCGATAGCCAGCAAGCCAACGTTTATGCAGACCATCCTCATACTCCTGCAGGAGCGGGGGTTTCATTGCAGACGGAGAAAGGCAGTATTAAAAGCTTGAATGGCTATGTGTTTGCTGGCAAATGGCCAACAGGGGAGTCGGAATTTCGAGTGTTACAACTCAATTATTCGTTAACTAATCCAAAAGCAGAAACGGTTTAAGTGTTAATTTGCTGATTTCCTAATCGAGGCTGCTGAGTTGCATATCTTGAGTTTGCAATAGTAGTGAAGAATTTATTAGAGTTCACACAAAATGAGCATTAATTTCATCTAGTCAAAAACAAGACTGTATAGAGATCGCAGAATGGATTAACTCAGTAGGTCATGGTCATATTGAGTATTTATTTGCAGGCTTATTTATTGAGCATACAGCGTTACAACATTTGACCTACGTATTGCAGCAAGATGAGCACTATTCTTACAAGAATGTAGATTTGGCCAAAGATGGTGCAGTTATCGCAGGTTTGGTGTTTTCATATTCTTCTGATTTGAATGCAATCACTGCAGAAATAAAAACCCATCTATCCAAAGACCGCATTCAGTGGATGAGCTATTTTTCTGATAATCAGGTCGAAAATAGCTGGTATATCAACACATTAGGTGTATCAAAGGAATTGCGCCGTCAAGACATTGCAAAAAAACTACTTAAGCAAGCATCCCAAAGGGCATTGAAAAATGGTTTTCAACGTTTAAGCTTGCACGTTTATGAGAATAACCATGCAGCCATTAAATTATATGAATCTTTTGGATTTATAAAAGAAAAGAGGGTGAAATTGATTGGGCACTCATTTTTTGAAACCAGAAAGCTGTTTGCAAATATTTTGATGAGATGTGATCTTGCCGGGTAAGAAATCTATACATAGTTTAGTGGTTATGGTTAGGCTAAATCTCTGATTGGTATTGCATAGATAGTTAAGGACTATAGTATGTCGAGTAGTTACTTTTGGTGGATGGCGATCGTTGTAGTTTGTGTAACAGTGATATTGATTTTGCTTCATCATGCAGGATTAAGTCTATTTCGCAATAAGAAAATATACAAAACTACTCTCTACTTGGCTTTAAGTGTTGAGATTACTTTTATCGTTCTGGCATTATTTGGCGAGCCATTGTTAAATAAATTGTATGCTTATCGAGAAAACGTATTCAAACAATTCGCACAAGAATGTAAAAAAGAGGATGCGCCCTTTTGGTGTAATTGATAAATTTAAACAATGAAATATAATATTAGATCTGTTTGCTTGCTATGTTTAGCGGCCTACATGTTGCACGCAAGCACTGCGATAGCCGAAGTGTATGGAGATGGATACTGGGAAGCGATTGGTTTAGGCAATATGCCTTGTGACGAGTTTTTGTCGAAATCTGAAAATGCGGGTTATAAAGAATTAGGCGCGGTCTGGCTATCTGGTTTTATGTCTGGCGTCAATTTCACCTCGAGTGATATATATGACATTACTTGGGGAGAGGATATTTATGTGCTTACAGAACTAGTAATTTCTCGATGTAAGCTGCAACCGGGAAAACTTTTGTCGGATATGGCTACTGAAATAGTTTATAAGCGTTATCAAGACAAAAACTACACGTCTATAAAAGACGTAGAAAATAAATAATTCAATTATTTGGTAAAAAATTGGATAGTATTCTAATCTGATTACCACCCATGATTTTACCAATTTGCTGCTGATTAAAACCTGCTTTGACTAGCGAATTAGTTAGCTGTGCCATGTCAGCAGCAGTAAAGGGCACTTGCACATTGCCATCGAAGTCTGATCCAAGTGCGACGTGGTCTTCGCCAACTAGTTCTACGACGTATCGTATTGATCTCACTACTCCTGTGATATCTACTGTACAACTTGCGGTTGGCCAGAACCCGATTCCAATTAAGCCTCCAGTATTCGCAACTTGTTGAATCTGTTTATCCGTTAAATTCCGTGGTGATAAGGGGCATATTGCTTGTATGCCTGTATGGGTAACGAGAACAGGGCGCGTACTAAGTGAAAAAATATCTTCCATCAGCTGTGGCGATGCATGTGCTGCATCTACAAACATTCCTAGCTCTTGTATGCGCTTCACCACTTTTCGGCCAAACTCAGTGATGCCGTCCTTTTTTGCTCCATGTGCCGAGCCGCCTAATTCATTATCAAAAAAATGGCTAAGTCCAATTATGCGAAATCCAGCTGCAAACAATCGATCTAAGTTATCAAGTTTTCCCTCTAGGGCATGGGCACCTTCTAGGCTAAGTAATCCAGCCGTTATCTGCGGAGTATTTTTCCGGCGGTTTAAATAGGTGTGTAGATCATATTTGGTCTTGATGATCTGAAACTTATTCGGAACTGCATTTTCAACACGATGCAGTTTTTCTGCTTGATAAATTGCACGTTCAAATAGACTGAACCAGGTTCGAATGGGCCAGCGTTGTGCAATCGCGAGCAGAGTGATGTTATCCGTTTCATCGGTGTTGCGATGTGGATTGAGATCTTTGGGTGTTTTGGTCACGACCGAGAAAACTTGCAAGCTTATATGCCCTTCAATTAAGCGCGCGATGTCTACATGACCATAGTCAGATTTATTTGCTAAGTTGCGATTCCAAAGTAACGAGTCGCTGTGCAGATCTGCAATCAGTAAAGATTGATGTAAAGATTTCACTGGTGCCGTAATTTCAAGCCTTGCATTACCCAATGCAAGGCGGTTTCTAGATTTTTCTACATAACGAGGAGTGAGCCCAAAGAATACGGCAGCGGCTAGGCCGAGAATGAGCAAGAGGCTAAGAGCGCTTAATTTTTTAAACTTAAATTTCAATGCATGCCACTATGGTTATGTTTCTGGTAAGTTTCACTTTCGTATAAGCTCGGTGATTTTTTATTGCATACATAGCCCTTATCTAAGAGAATGAATGAATCATCTTGTATTGAGTCAGGAAGGCATGGTTAGCATGTAAAAGTAAAATCACTTATCCTAAAAAAATAATATAATTTAATAATTATCCTAGTGATTAAGATTTCATTTGCTAAAATATTGTTTTGGTCGTGTGTGTTGGCTATTTTGGTACTGACCATGTCGCCAACTGTTGCCATGGAAATTGTATACGCAACAGATAAATTCGCACACTTTATTGCCTTCTTTATTCTTTCATTTTTGTTGTGGTCTGCTTATAAGCTGCCTCAGCCATTTATAACTTCAGTATTTTTGTTGGGTGGGTTTGGTTTGGTAATCGAGCTACTGCAGTATTACATACCTTATAGAAGTTTCAGTTTGTTCGATTTCGCTGCCGATGTGGCAGGCGTAGTAGTGGGCGGAGTATTGTATAAGCTATTGGATTCGGTGTTTTCTACGGCCTAGTGTCAAAACACTTAATGTAAAGGCATTTAATTTTCTATTGCTGTGACGACAATAGACTGACCTGATTGAATGCTTTTTAAAATCGTTAAGTCATCTGAGGTAATTGCCCAAATATTTGTTTTGGCTGCAAGGCGGATCTCATCACCTTTAGAGATTGGGGTCGGCCCAAATCCTATTGCGATACAGGCGCCCTCAACCCAAAAGGCCAGCTCTCCCAATTCGACCACATCTTTTGCGTCCTTTTCTAAAGCAATGTTTTTTGCAGGTGTAATAAAATAAATCTCATCTCCCCAGGTCTGTGCTGAAGAGCTGAACGGTAAATGCTTAAAAATTTCATCTGCAGTAGGTGTGTTGCGTAACTCTGCGTGAATCTCAAATTCTCCAATCGCAATACTAACTTTTCGCATCAGTTTGGTGATAATGGTTGTTTAGTTAAGTTCTTCGAGTAGCTGTTGCGCGGCATTGAGTAATAATAAGCTGTCTACACTTGCGGTAATGAGGGTAAAGCCTCTTTCGATATAGGGACGTACAGCTTTGCGCGTTTACGCCAAAGTAGCCCAGTTTAGTATTTGCTTGCTTACATGCACGTTCTACCTTTTCGATCGCGCCGAGCACCTCAGGATGTTCAACTTCTCCAGTGTGGCCTAAGTTTGCAGATAAGTCATATGGTCCAATTAAAATGGCATCTACATCTTCAATCGCCACAATCTCTTCAATATTGTCAATCGCGGCTCTAGTTTCTGCTTGTATGACAACGCAAGTTTTTTGGTCTGCGGTTTCTAGGTAATCTGAAAAAGAAATACCATATTCATGAGCTCTCGCAAGACCCACTCCTCGACTTCCACGGGGTGGGTATTTTGCAGCATGCACCGCGGCTTGAGCTTGCGCGGCATTATTTATATGTGGCACTATAATTCCAGCTGCACCGATATCTAAGGCTTTTTTTATGGCAATAGCATCATGACTCGGTACACGTATGACGCATGGGCAGTTTGAAGCAGCAGCCTGCAGCATACGTTGCATTTGTAGCGCATCAAATGGCCCGTGTTCGCCGTCAATGAATAACCAGTCAAATCCTACCTTAGATAAAAGTTCTATGCCTTCGGCGCTTGGAGACGAAATGAGAGTACTAACAAGTAGGTCACCAGCAAGTAGACGTTGTCGAAAACATTGCAATGAGGATTACTCCGTTACGTAAATTGTAATGGGTTCAGATTTAATTACCGGTACATGTGGGATGTGTACAAAATCAGCCAATAAAAGCTGCAGTGTATGTTTACCAGGTGTGAGTGCTAGTTGGACTTCAGTTTGTCCTTTGCCAAAGTGCTTGTGATGTTCGTCAGCGGGAACAGGTTTATTAAGATCAGGTAGGTTCTCCACATCAATCAGCAGGTGATGATGTCCCGTGTCTTTTATTTCAGCGCCTGCTGGCGCGATCCCCATGCCACGCAATCCAAATTTTACGATTACCGGACTGGTTACCACCTCTCCATTACCTGGGCTAATAAGGTAGACATAGGTATCGGGTGCTGAGGGTGTTTCCGCAGTTGCGCATGAAAGGCCGGCGACTAGAATAATCACGAGTAAGGTAAATCGGTGTTGCATGAAAGTTCTCCGGTGTTAAAACATGTATTTTTTAGAGAGCAATATTCTTAGCTAATTTCAGGTCCATCGTCTTTGCCAAGAATCAATACATCAGCAGGCCGCAGTGCAAAGATCCCTACTGTAACCACTCCTGCAATATTGTTTATAGCCTGTTCCATTTCGATGGGGTTTAAGATTTCAAGGTTATGTATATCCAGGATGAGATTGCCGTTATCGGTAATAAATTCTTCTCGCAACTCAGGGGCGCCGCCTCGTTTTACAAGCTGTCTTGCCACATAGCTTCTTGCCATTGGAATGACTTCTATCGGTAAAGGGAAAGCACCTAATACATCCACTAGCTTGGAGTCATCTGCAACACAAACAAACTTTTCACTTACGGCAGCGACGATCTTTTCACGTGTTAAGGCGCCTCCGCCACCTTTGATTAGATGCTTATGTTGAGTGGCCTCATCAGCACCATCAACATAGATTGGCAAGCTGCCAACCGAGTTTAAATCAAGCACTTGGATCCCATGTTGCTGCAAGCGTTGTGCGGAGGCTTCTGAGCTCGCGACGGCGCCATCAATTTTGCCTCTCATGCTTGCTAGGGCATCAATGAAATAATTTGCTGTAGATCCTGTGCCGACACCGACCACATCGTTGATCTGTATATAATCTAGGGCAGCTTCAGCAGCTATTTGTTTCTTTTTTTCTGCAGACATTGTATGTATGTACCTGGGTTACTTTACTCATACCCATAGGCGCTGCGAAAAGCATGATGAATTACAGTTTTAGGATATTGTGAATAAAGAACTCATAAAAAAAATAGAAAATGCCAAGGTTTATGATGTGGCGACAGAATCTGCTCTTGGTTTTGCACAAACGTTATCGAGACAGTTCTCAAACCAAATTTTTCTAAAACGAGAGGATCAGCAATGCGTATTTTCTTTCAAGCTTCGAGGTGCGTATAACAAAATCGCGCATTTATCAGCGGCGGAACGCAAGCAAGGTGTAATTGCGGCATCCGCAGGAAATCATGCTCAAGGTGTTGCGCTAGCTGCAAATAAATTAAGCATCCAGGCGACCATTGTCATGCCGTGCACTACACCAAGCATCAAAGTGGAATCCGTAATTGCTTTAGGTGCGCAAGTAGTATTGCATGGTGACACCTATGATGAAGCCTATGCACATTCTCAAGAACTTGCCGTTAAACATGGGTTCATCTATGTGCATCCTTATGATGATGAAGATGTCATTGCTGGGCAGGGCACGGTCGCATTAGAAATCTTACGCCAACACCCAGAAAAAATTGATGCGATTTTTATTCCTGTAGGCGGTGGGGGTTTAATTGCAGGCATGGCAGCCTATATCAAACATTATCGTCCTGAAATAAAAGTAATCGGGGTAGAGCCGCAGGATGCGCCGACCATGCACGCTGCGTTGCAAGCCAATGAAAGAGTGCAATTGGCAGAAGTAGGGATATTTGCCGATGGCGTTGCAGTGCGACAGATTGGTGAAAAGACCTTTGCAGTTGCGAAAGATCTCATTGATGAAGTGCTATTGGTAAGTACAGATGAAATTTGTGCAGCGATTAAGCATATATTTGATGAGACACGCACCCTGTCAGAACCAGCTGGCGCATTAGCATTAGCGGGCATCAAGCAATACATTGTCAAAGAGAAGGCTGTTGCAAAGACTTTGGTGGCTGTTGTTAGTGGCGCGAATATCAATTTTGATCGATTACGCCATGTGGCAGAACGCGCCGAGCTAGGGGAACAGCGTGAATGTTTATTTGCGGTATCCATTCCTGAGCAACCGGGTAGCTTTCTTACATTTTGTAGGTTATTAAAGTCAAGAGGCATTACTGAGTTTAATTATCGCTATGCGAGTTCAGGTATTGCGCATATTTTTGTGGGTGTAAAAGTAGAAGATGCAGTTGCCGAGAAACGTTCGTTAGTGCAGCTTATGGAACATGAGGGATATCAAGCGCTGGATATTTCTGATAATGAAATGGCTATTTTACATTTGCGTCATATGGTCGGCAGACGCTGCCCAGACCTGCAAGATGAAATCTTATTCCGCTTTGAATTTCCAGAGCGCCCAGGAGCATTGCTCAATTTTCTAGAAACAATTGGGCAGGAATGGAATATTAGTTTATTTCACTATCGTAATCATGGTGCAGCTTATGGACGCATACTTACTGGTATTCAAGTGGCAGATAAAGATCGGTCTCGCTTTGGCCAATTTTTGGCAAAACTAGGTTACCGATATTGGGAAGAAACGTCTAATCCGGTGTATCAGCTATTTCTACGCTGAGTTATTTATTGTCTAGTTATTAATCCAGTATATTAATTATCCTTAGGCTGAGTCTGCTATCAATCAATAGGGCAAGCCTATCTAGGCAAGCTCTTTATCGATCGAAAAGCCTCTATCCATAGTCTTTAAGCTAAAAAAAGGGCTCTAAATTGAGCCCTTTTTTGATCGGATAATTAATCCTAACTCTTGGTCTTACGCTTCGCAGTTTTGCGCTTCGCTGTTTTGCGCTTCGCAGTTTTGCGCTTGGTCTTGCGTTTCGCAGTTTTGCGCTTAACTGTTTTCCGTTTAGCCGTAGATTTACGCTTAGTCGCTTTACGTTTAGTAGTGCGACGTGCAGCCTTCCTCTTGGTGGTAGCTTTACGTTTGATGGCCATCAATACTCCCTCCAAACATTAATCGTTGAGTTGTAGACGCGCAGAGTATAAACGCTTAGCGTATAAATACTAGTTTTTTTGTAGTGTT